>NZ_VHLB01000020.1:0-107003 GCF_006547365.1 Myxococcus sp. AB056
GTGCATGGGCATGGGGCTGGACAGCCGCTGCACGGTGCTGGGGGCTGCCTCCACGTGGAGGGGCGGCGCGCTCACCGGCTCCGTGGCGTGGGCCGTCTCCGGCAGTTGTGACGACCCCAGGGCCACGGCGAGCACGGCGCTGCCCAGTCCGCTGGCGAGCCGCCAGGACCTGCGCGGCGTCATGTCCTCGGACGCGGACAGCAGCCGGCGAACGCGCATCAGCAGCGAGCCATCGCTGACGCCCAGGGCGGGGTGGGGTGATGGGGCCAGGCGCAGCTCCTCGATGTGGGCCAGGGCGCGGGCGTAGAGCAGCGCATCCCCGCAGCACTGGACGGCCAGGTCATCCGCGCAGTGCTCACGCTCCTCGCGGATGCGGTGGGACAGCCACCAGACGGCCGGGTGGTAGAACAGGAGGGTCTCCACGAAGGACTGGAGGAGGTTGACCACGTAGTCGTGGCGCCGGATGTGGCCCAGCTCGTGGGCGAGGATGGCCTCCAACTGCGCGGCGGACAGCCCGGTGATGGCACCCGCCGGCACCAGGATGAGGGGGCGCCACAGGCCAATGACCATGGGCACGTCGACGCGGGCGGAGGCCAGCAGGCGCACGGGCCGGGACAGGCGGACGTGGCGCAACGCACGGGTCAGCGCCTCACTCCAGTGGGCCGAGGGGGCTTGCGTCTCCTGCCGGGCCATCCGGTGGGTGATGAGCCAGGCAGCCACGGTCCGGGCCGACAGGAGGAGCACGCCGCAGCACCACGCCGGCAGCAGCCAGGGCCGGAGCACCTCCGTCCAGTGCGGAGCCGCCAGGGAGGCGGTCTCCGTCGTGACCACGGCCAGCATGCGGGACTGGCTCAGGGACTCGAAGGCGCCGAACGTCGCGGCGCGCGAGGCCTCCGCCAGCGCGGTCAGGAACGTCACCACAGGCAGCACGGCCATGGCCACCATCCCCAGACACGCGGTGGCGTAACGCGCCCGCGCGGCGCGCTGCGGCGTCAGGGACAGGATACCCGCGACCGCCAGGGCCACCACCGCGCCCTGCCACAGGAAGCCGAGCAGCGCCTGCTCCAGGGCGTGGAGATAACGCGCGTCCATCACTTCCCCCGCTTTTCGTGTGCGTCGAGCAGCCTGCGAATCTCCGCCAGCTCCTCGGCGGACGCGCGCTTCATGGACAACGCCTGGGCCACGACCGACGTGGCGGACCCCCCGAAGGCCCGGTCCATCAAGTCGCGCAGGAGGTCGCGCTGGGTGCGCGTCTCGCTGATGGCGGCTTCATAGACATGGGTCCGCTCGCTCTCGTCACGCTGGACGATGCCTTTCTCCGTCATGTTCTGGAGGAGCTTGAGGACCGTGGTGTAGCCGGTGTCCTTGTCCTGGGTGCCCCGAAGCAGCTCGTGCACCTGTCGGACGGTGCTGGGGCCCTGCTTCCAGAGCACGCGGAGGATGGCCAGCTCGGCCCGCGTCGGCTGCGGGAGGGCGTGGGTGGTCATCTCGTGGAGTATTACGACGGCCGTCGTAAGAGTCAACGACGCCCGTCGTAGATGGCCGTTCCTGGAATGCACTGCCCTTGCTAGGGGGCGGGGGACAGGGCTTTGAGCTCGCGGAGTGGGTCGAGGGTGGTCAGCGACGATGCCAGGATTTGGAGTGCGAAGGGGCCCCTGAGGGCGCTCGTGGGAATCAGCCGCGCCGCCAGGGGACGCTCGTCCCCTGCACCCCGCATTGTATCGTCATCCGTCACCGTGAGCCCTTGCTCCCAGATGGACGCCAGCAGTTGCGTGGGGCAGTGGCCCGCCGCGCTGGCTGTCTTGAGTTCCAGGTACGCCTGCCGGTGCGTGCCTTTCGCATAGGGTTCCAGGTAACGGCCTCGACGGGCGGCCTCCACCAGGCCAATACAGCGGCCAATCGCCGGCTCACACGCGCGTGCCTTCTCGCCGACCTCCATGGGAGAAGCGATGCTCGAAAAGGCAGAGGCGGACCACAGCACGGCCTTGAAGCGCCTCTGTTGTTCGAGGCTCATGGGCCGCCAGTCAGGCGGGGGATTCTCCAAGGTGGCGTGGAGCCTGTGTTCGGCGGTGAGCAATGAGAGGGCGACCATGCCGCCCACCAGCGTGTCCGTGCGGTAGGCCAGCCACGCGAGCTGCCTCACGTCGCGCACGGCTTCCAGCGGCGTCCCCTGTTCAATCGCATGCCGGAGCCGCAACTTCGACCAGAGCACCAGGAGTGAGAACTCCGGAAAGGACGCGGACATCAGGTCGAAAGGCTCGCCCGGTGCGATGGACGCACGGGGAATGGCATTCCAGTGGTCGAACGCATGCATCTGGCGCATCCAGCCGAAGTCCAGGCTGTCGAGGTCCAGGTCCGTCGTTATCCAGTCCTCCATGCTCTCGGCCTTCTGGAGCAACAGAAGGTGTGCCGGGAGCCGAAGGGGTGACTCTTCCAGACCGGGCGGGCCGGAAGCCACGCGGAGCCATTCGTTGAGCAGCGGGCCCGCATCGCCCGAGCCCCGCGGTTCGTGAAACCACGGCTCCGCGCCCACCAGCGCCTGTTGTTCGCAGAAGAACTCCACATGCGCCGTGACGTCGGCCCGGAACTGCCCGATGGCGGGGCCATATTGGCGCTGAGACCAGACGTGGAAGGCCATGAGGGCCAACATGGCGAGCAGCAGGATTCCGCTCACGCCCCATACCAGGACCCGCAGCAGCACGTTGCCCCGGTGAACCGAGGCTCGCCTCGAACGCCATCCCATCCAGGGCACGCTAGCAGTGCCTCAGCCCACCCATCAAACCGCTACGACTCCGCGGCCAGGTCCTCCGCCTCATCGGCCACGACCTTGAGCGGCGCGCCATCCGGCGTGCTGTACTCCTTGAGCCGGTACTGAATCTTCCGCACGCTGATGCCCAGCACCTCGGCGGCCCGGGACGTGGAGCCCTGCACCATCTCCAGCGTGCGCAGGATGGCCTCGCGCTCGATGGCTGCCAGCGTGGCGCCGGGGATGAGCGCGCCCGTGGACGTCCCATGCGGCCGGGGGCCGCGCAGCACCGGCGGCAGGTCATCCGTGGTCAGCTCCTGTCCCTGCGCCAGCACCACCGCGCGCTCGATGGCGTTCTCCAGCTCGCGGATGTTGCCCGGCCAGTCATGGGACAGCAGCGCCTGGAGCGTCCCGGGCGCCAGACCTCGCACCTGCTTGCCGTATGAATCGCTGTACTTCTCCAGGAAGTGGTTCACCAGCGCGGGGACGTCGCTCTTGCGGTCCCTCAGCGGCGGCAGCGTCACGCTCACCACGTTGAGCCGGTAGTAGAGGTCCTCGCGGAACCGGCCCGCCTTCACCTCGGCCACCAGGTCCCGGTGCGTGGCCGCGACGATGCGCACGTCCACCTTCAGCGTCTGGGTGCCACCCACGCGCTCGAACTCACGCTGCTGGAGGACGCGCAGCAGCTTCACCTGAACGGCGGGAGAGATTTCGCCAATCTCGTCCAGGAACAGCGTGCCACCGTCCGCCAGCTCGAAGCGGCCTTCCTTCCGGGCCAGCGCTCCCGTGAATGAGCCCTTCTCGTGGCCGAACAGCTCGCTCTCCAGCAGGTTCTCGGACAGGGCCGCGCAGTGCACACGGATGAAGGGCTTGTCCTTGCGTGGCGACTCCTGGTGCAGGGCCTGGGCAATCAACTCCTTGCCCGTGCCCGATTCGCCCAGGATGAGCACCGTGGCGCGCGTGCCGGCCGCCCTCCGGATGACGTCGTAGATGCCCTGGAGCTGGGGCGATTCGCCGATGATGTCGTGGAAGCGGCGGACGCGCGAGCGAACCTGGTCCCGCAGCGCCTCGGCCTCCTGGCGCAGGCTGCGCTTCTCCAGCACCTTGCCCAGGGTGACGAGCACCTGGTCCGCGTCCAACGGCTTGAGCAGGAAGTTGTCCGCGCCGGACTTCATGGCCTCCACGGCCGTCTCCACGCTGGCGAACGCCGTCATCATCACGAAGGTGGCGTCGCTGCCCTGCTCGCGGGCCGTCTTCAGCAGCGTGAGGCCGTCCATCTGCGGCATGCGCACGTCGGTGAGCACCACCGCGGGGGAGAACTCGCCGATGCGAGCCAGGGCCTCGGCGCCGTTGGCGGCCTCGGCCACTTCGTAGCCTTCCTCATTCAGGATGGTGGCAATCGCCCGGCGGGCATTGTCCTCATCGTCGACGACCAGGATGCGCTGTGGGGACATGGGGGAAGGGGAGCCTTTGCTGTCAGGTCAGGATGCGGGGGCGGTCGCGGCGGGTACGCTTCGACCACTGCTACGAGCGTGCCACGTCTCGACCACCGGTTCGATGCGCGGAGTGATGTTGATGACGGAGCTGGGGAAGCAGTGCGCGGGGAGTTCGGTGAAGATGAGGCGGACGGCCTCCGCGTCGGCCTCGGTGGCCACGGCCACGTGTGGGCGCACGATGAGATCCGTGAGGTGCGGCGGCTGGTCCGCGCCACACACCACGCGGGCCACCGCGGAGCTTTGGTAGAAGAGCACGCGCACGTCCGCTTCCCGCGCCTGCTCCAGGAACGCCAGCAGGGTGCGTCCCTCTACCGCGCCCACGAGCAAGGCCTCCGGGGACCAGGGGCCCACGGCCACGGTGTCCTGCCCGGTCAGCGGCTGGCCAATGGGCACGGGCGGCGCACGGTCGCTCGTCAGCACGGCGCCGCGCTCTCCCTGCCAATAGAGGCGCGTTTCATACTCAGTGATGGTCACGTTCGTCACGAGCTCACCTCCGCCGAAGCCTGAGCAGGCAGTGCCCCTTCAACGCGCATGCCGCGCGACTGCTTCTTCCGGGACGCCACGTTCGTACCGTGGTGCCGCGCAGGCGTGGAGAGAAACTCATGGCAACCCAAAGAGGCGCAGCACGGCAGGGCCCGAGACGCTCACCAGCAGACAACCGCCCAACATCAGGGGAACCCCCAACTTCATCAGCTCGGAGGAGGCCAGCCCCTCGCCCACCGTCATCGCATTGGGCGGGGTGCTGATGACGAAGGGCATGCCCAGCGAGCATCCCAGGGCCACGAGGACCGGCGTCGAAGCGGCGGGATGCAGCTGTGTGGCCAGGGGGATGAGGAGCGCCGCCGTCCCCGTGTTGCTCATCAGCGCGGACAGCACCGCCGCGACGGCCACCAATACCCCCAACTGCACCGGCACCGGCCAGCCCGCAAGGTCCGCGCCGGCAAGTGCGCGAGCGATGAGCCCGGAGTGCTCCAGCAGCCGGCCCAGGGCGATGCCGCCGGCGATGAGCAGCAGCGTTGCCCAGTCCAACCGGCCCAGGTCCTCGCGCTTCAGCAGGCCGCTGCCGAAGAGCAGCGCGGTGGCGGCCAGCGCCACCACGGGCGCGGGCACACCGTGGAGCGGCTCCGACAGCCAGGCCACCACGCACGCCGCGCTCACCCAGAGCACGCGGCGTCCCGAGCGCGCCAGGGACACGGGCGCTTCGGTGGGCAGCGTCAGCCTGCCGCCCACGCGGAAGCGCAGCAGCACCAGGCCGAAGCCCGCCAGCAGCAGGAGCAGCGTGAGCGGCAGGGCGAAGGACATCCACTTCGCGAAGGTGACTTGCGCATACGCGGACGCAGCGGATACGGCGAGCGCATTGGGGCCGCTGCCCACGGGCGTGGCGATGCCGCCGACGTTGGCGCCCAGGGCCACGCCCAGCAGCAGCGCGGGCCGCAGCGGCGCGCCCGCGGGCATGGCCTGGAGCAGGGGACGCAGCGCGGCCAGCATCATCGCCGCCGCGGCCACGTTGGACATCCACATGGAGAGGAAGGCGACGCCCGCCATCACCAGCAACACCAGCCGCCGCGGCCGCCCACCCGACAGCCGCATCACGTGCCGCGCCACCGAGGCGTCCAGTCCGTGCCGCATGGCGGCCACTTCCAGCGTGAAGCCACCCAGGAACAGGATGAGCACCGGGTCCGCGCACCACGCGAGCACCGACGGCAGCTGATAGGCGCGGTCCAGCGGCCCCAGGAGGAGGGGCGTGGCGCCCAGCAGCAACAGCGTGGGCACGAACGAGGGAACCACCTCTGTCAGCCAGAGCACCAGACAGGCACCGCCGATGAGCACCGTGCGCGTGGCCACCGGTCCCTCGACGCCGAGGAACGCCACCAGCGCGACCCCCGTGAGCCCGGCCAGCGCGAACGCATGCCGGGGCGCGGAGACGCCGGGTGGAGTCGCGGAGAGGGGGGCCTCGGCGGAGGCCGCTCCGGTCAGGGGAGTGGGGGACATTGTGGCGGGGGGAGCACGCCAGGCGGAGAGGGGACACGGGCCCGCCCCTCACGCGCTGGCGGAGGGGTCAGGCATTGAACTCGGCGGCGAGCTCCCGGCGGTCCTGCTCGCCGATGAGGTGCTGGGCGTAGCGGACCAGGTCCGCCTCGGTGAGGATGCCCTGGAGGACGCCGCCCTCATCCACCACGGGCAGGCAGCCGTACTTGTGCTCGAGCATCAGCGTCACCGCCCGGCGCAGCGGCGTGTCCGGGCGCACCGTCTGCACGTCGCGCGTCATGATGTCCGCGGCCCAGAGCGGCTGCGCGGCCGGGTCCGTGGCGTGGGTGGCGGCGGCGCGCAGCAGGTCGCGGTGGGTGATGAGGCCCACCAGCTTCTCTTGCCGCACCACCGGCAGGTGACGGATGCGGTGCAGCCGGAGCAGCTCATCCGCCTTGGCCAGGTTCTGCGTTTCCTTGAGCGTGACGACGTCACGGGTCATCAGCTCTCCGACAATCTGCATGGCGGTACTCCTGGCGGGTGGAAGACGACGATTGTCCCGTCATCGTTGCATCTCCGGGGCCAACAGGTCTGCCCCAGGGAACGGTGTTTCCCTGCCTTGGGGCGCGCAAGGTTTGCGTGGACGCCCGCCGCTCCGCAGACATTGCGCGGTCGACAAGCGCTTGCGCCCGCGGCCGGGTTGAAGCCGGCCGCGCTGTGCGCTACATGCTCACCCAGTCGCTAGGGGTGTCCCGGAAGGGACTGAGACGGCCGTGGTCCCGGCCAACCCTTGGAACCTGAACCGGTTCGTACCGGCGGAGGGAAGCGGCCCGGGAGGCTTGCTGCCCCCCGACCGCCTGCCCGTCCGCCCTCTCAAGAGGAGATGCGTGATGAGCGGAGCGTCCAGAAGCCTGAAGGTCGACGGGAAGGTGCTGGAGGGAATCAGCCGGGGCCCGCTGCCAGCCTCGCGCAAGGTGTACGTGCCCGGCGTGCTGCACCCGGACCTGCGCGTGCCCCTGCGCGAAATCAGCCAGACGCCCACGCGCCTCGGCCACGGCCCGGACGCGAAGGAGACGGCCAACCCGCCCGTGCACGTCTACGACTCCAGCGGGCCGTATACGGATCCAGCAGCGGAGCTCGACCTGCGGCAGGGGCTGCC
Organism: Myxococcus sp. AB056; assembly: GCF_006547365.1. Lineage (NCBI taxonomy): Bacteria > Pseudomonadati > Myxococcota > Myxococcia > Myxococcales > Myxococcaceae > Myxococcus > Myxococcus sp. AB056. Next base: position 7,370 of record NZ_VHLB01000020.1, read on the forward strand.
CGCGCTGCGCGAGTCCTGGATCCTGGGCCGCAATGACACTGAAGCGCTGTCCGGCGTGAGCTCCGAATACGGCCGCGCCCGTGAAGCGGACCCGCGTCTGGCGGGCCTGCGCTTCGCCCACCGCCGCTCACCGCGCGTGGCGAAGTCCGGCGCCAACGTCACGCAGTTGCACTACGCGCGCAAGGGCATCATCACCCCGGAGATGGAGTACGTGGCGCTGCGGGAGAACCTCCAGGTGGAGGCGTCGCTCGCGGCCCAGCACCCGGGCCAGTCGTGGGGCGCGGCGATTCCTCGGGTGATTACGCCCGAGTTCGTGCGTGACGAAATCGCGCGGGGCCGCGCCATCATCCCGGCCAACATCAACCACCCGGAGCTGGAGCCGATGATCATCGGCCGCAACTTCCTGGTGAAGATCAACGCCAACATCGGCAACTCGGCCGTCACGTCTTCCATCGAGGAAGAGGTGGAGAAGATGGTGTGGTCCATCCGCTGGGGCGCGGACACGGTGATGGACCTGTCCACCGGCCGCAACATCCACGAGACGCGCGAGTGGATCCTCCGAAACGCGCCGGTGCCCATCGGCACCGTGCCCATCTACCAGGCGCTGGAGAAGGTGGGCGGCAAGGCGGAGGACCTCACCTGGGAGCTGTACCGCGACACGCTCATCGAGCAGTGCGAGCAGGGCGTGGACTACTTCACCATCCACGCGGGCGTGCTGCTGCGCTACGTGCCGTGGACGGCGAAGCGCCTGACCGGCATCGTCAGCCGTGGCGGCTCCATCATGGCCAAGTGGTGCCTCGCCCACCACCGGGAGAACTTCCTCTACACGCACTTCGAGGAGATCTGCGAAATCATGAAGGCGTACGACGTCAGCTTCAGCCTGGGAGACGGGCTGCGGCCGGGCTCCATCGCGGATGCCAACGACGCGGCGCAGTTCGGTGAGCTGGAGACGCTGGGCGAGCTCACCCAGATTGCCTGGAAGCACGACGTGCAGGTGATGATTGAAGGCCCGGGCCACGTGCCCATGCACCTCATCCAGGAGAACATGACGAAGCAGTTGGCCGTGTGCGGCGAGGCGCCGTTCTACACGCTGGGGCCTCTCACCACGGACATCGCGCCGGGCTACGACCACTTCACCAGCGGCATCGGCGCGGCGATGATCGGCTGGTTCGGCACGGCGATGCTCTGCTACGTGACGCCCAAGGAGCACCTGGGCCTGCCAGACCGGGATGACGTGAAGGAAGGCGTCATCACGTACAAGATTGCCGCCCACGCCGCGGACCTGGCCAAGGGGCATCCAGGGGCTCAAGCCCGGGACAACGCGCTGTCGAAGGCCCGCTTCGAGTTCCGCTGGGAGGACCAGTTCAACCTGTCGCTCGACCCCGAGCGCGCTCGCGCCTTCCACGACGAGACGCTCCCGGCGGAAGGCGCGAAGGTGGCGCACTTCTGCTCCATGTGCGGTCCGCAGTTCTGCTCCATGAAGATCACGCAAGAGGTGCGTGACTTCGCGGCGAAGCAGGGCGTGAGCGACGACGCCGCGCTTCAGTCCGCGCTCGATGAGAAGAGCGAGGAATTCAAGAAGGCGGGGAGCCAGTTGTACCGCTAGGCGGGTGCCCCTTCAGTTCACCTGTCCTGGACGTGACAATCGGAGCGGGTGCGTGTCATGGTGGACCCCGCTGGGTGCGGTGCACGCGCCCGAGACATCTTTGGAGGGGATTTTCAATGGAGACTCCGCCGCAGGAGCAAATGGGTTCGTTCATCAGTGGCACGCCGATGCCGACCCAGGATGAGAAGACGATGGGGCTGCTCGCTCACATGGGCACCATCCTGGCCAACTTCGTGGGCCTGGGCTTCGCCGTGCCGCTGGTGCTGATGCTGACGAAGGGCAAGGAGTCCTCCTTCGTCCGCGCCCACGCCGTGGAGTCGCTGAACTTCCAGATCACGATGTTCATCGCGGCCTTCGTCAGCGCCATCACCGTGTGCATCGGCATTGGCGCCGTCCTGCTGCCCATCGTCGGCATCGTGGCCATCGTCTTCGCCATCATCGCGGGCCTGAAGGCGAACGAGGGCCAGCTCTACAAGTACCCGGTCAACATTCGACTGGTGAAGTAGCGCCACGCGGGGCCGGCGGAAACGGTCCAGGAACACTCGGGCGGGCCAGGCGCGAAGGCGCGGGCCCGCCCGTCGTGTTTTCAGCCGCCGATGCCCATCATGGACAGCAGCGTGGCGCCGTTACCGGGCTCGGTGAAGCGGTGCCCTTCTGGCTTGTCGCCCAGCGCCTGGCGGATGGCCACGGCCAGCTCCACGTCGCTGGCGCCGCCGCGGATGAGCTGGTGCAGTGGTGCCTGCGCCCGGCCGCCGAGGCAGCTGCGCAAGTCGCCATTGGACGCCACGCGCACGCGGTTGCAGGTGCCGCAGAAGTTCTGCGTGAGCGGGGAGATGAAGCCCACGCGGCCTCCGGGCGCACGCCAGTAGCGCGCCGGTCCGGCGGCGTCGCCCGTGTCATCAGGCTCGGGTTCCAGCGGCAGTCCTGACGCCTGGAGCCGCTCTACCAGCTCCGCGGTGGGCACCGGCGTGCCCTGACCGAAGGGCATCAGCTCGATGAAGCGGGGCGTGAAGCCGCGCGCGTGCGCATAGGCGATCAGGGCGGAGGCTTCCTCGTCGTTCACGCCCCGCATGACGACGACGTTGAGCTTGAGAGACGCGTAGCCGGCGCCCGCCGCCGCGTCCACGCCTCGCAGCACCGCGTCGAAGTCCCCCTGCTTGGAGATGCGGCGGAACGTCTCCGCCAGGAGGGTGTCCAGGCTCAGGTTGAGCTGGGTGACGCCCGCCTCGCGCAGGGGGCGGGCGAGCCGCTCCAGGTGGCTGGCATTGCTGGTGATGGCCAGGTGCTGGATGCCGGGCACTGCGGCGATGCGCCGGGCGATGTCGAGGATGTCCGGGCGGATCAACGGCTCGCCGCCGGTGAGCCGCACGCGGCGGATTCCCATGCGGGCGAAGACGGAGGTGATGCGCTCCAGCTCCTCGGGGCCCAGCAGGTCCCGCTTGCCGCCCCACGAAGCGGGCGAGCAGTAGCTGCACCGGAAGTTGCACCGGTCGGTGATGCTCAGCCTCAGGTACGTCATCCGCCGCCCCTGCGCGTCCAGAAGGGGCGGCGCCAGCGCGGAAGGCGGGGGCTGGAGGGCAGGAGTCGTCACGGCGGACCTGTCCTCATAACAGCCGCCCCCCGTGCGGTCATCTCTTCCAGCCGGGCTCACCCCTTGTTGCCAGCCGCCGAACGTACGACGGCGGACTTGGGCTCGTCCTCGTCACTGGCGGAGTGGCCTGGCACGGCGGCGTCCACGTCGTCGTCCAGATCCGTGAGCCGGGCCAGCTCCGCCTCGGCGTCATGGGCGTCCTGCTCGGCCTGCGGGAGCTGGAGCTTCTTCGTCGCCATCTCCTGCTTGATGCGGATCAGCCCCTCCTCGCCAATGTCGAGGAACGCCCGCACGACCTCCGGATCGAACTGCGTGTTGGCGCAGCGTTTGATCTCCTGGATGGCGTTGGTGAACGTCGTGCCCTTGCGGTAGGGCCGGTCGCTCGTCATCGCGTCCAGCGTGTCCGCCACGGCAAAGATGCGCGCGCCAATGTGGATTTCGTGCCGCTGGAGGTTGCGCGGATAGCCGGCACCGTCCCAGCGCTCCTGGTGCGAAAGGACGATGGAGGCGGGCGTGTCCAGGAACGGAATGGCCTGGATCATCTGGAAGCCGATGTCCGGGTGCTTGCGCATCTCCAGCCACTCGTCCGGGGTGAGCTTGCCCGGCTTGAGCAGCACCGCGTCCGGCACGCCAATCTTCCCGATGTCGTGCAGCAGCGCGCCGCGTCCGATCTCCTCCAGATCCTTGCCCTGGATGCCCATGCGCTGCGCGATGGCGGACGTGTAGCTGACCACGCGCTGGGAGTGGTCGCTCGTCTCGTGCTCGCGCGCGTCCAGGGCGGCCACCAGGGCCAGCAGCGTGTTCTGGTACGTGTTGGCGATGTCGCGCAGGGCGCTGCGCAGCTCGGCCGTCCTGTCCCGGACCTTGCGCTCCAGCTTCTTCTGGTAGCGCTTGCGGGCCATCTCGATGCGGCGCTTGGCCAGCGCCCGCTCGATGGCCCGGATGAGGTCCGTGAGCTTGGGTGGCTTGAGCAGGTAGTCCACCGCGCCGCGGCGCAGGCAGTCCACGGCCGATTCGGTGTCACCGTAGCCCGTGAGCATGATGACGGAGGTGTCGGGGAGCCGCTCGCGGAGGTTCTCCAGGAGCCAGAGGCCGTCCTTGCCCGGCATCTTCATGTCACTGATGACGAGCGGCGTCTCCTCCTCGCCCGCCAGGTCCAGGGCCATCTCGGCCCCGTTGGCGACGACACAGTTGTAGCCTTCCTCACGTAGCAGGACAGAGATGACGTCTCGTACGGAGTCGTCATCGTCGACGATGAGGATTCGGGGTGGGGCAGGGGGGATGGCTTCCACAGCGAGCGATTCTAGAGGTTTCCGGGATTCATTGGCCAACGAGTACGGGAATTTACCACCGGATCAGGGTTCAGGGCTGATCGATTGAGGGGCCTGGCGAGGGGACGACCCCTGGAGGTGGGTGGGACAGGCAGGCTCCGCGTCCTGTCCGCCCCTCTGAATCAGGCGGTAGGACCGCCCGCCCGCTCGTACCCCCTTGGGCCGAGGAGGCAGGGGGACGGCTCCTCACCCTTGACGTCGGGTTGCGTCAGGTGCGGGGCTGGGCGGACGAGCGGTCGTACCGGAAGGGGGCCAGGTCCACGGCGGGCCGCTCACCCAGCACGGCCTGCGCGACGAGCTTCGCGGTGATGGGGGCCAGGAGGATGCCGTTGCGGAAGTGGCCCGTGGCCAGGAAGAGCCCGGGCACGGGGCCTTCACCCAGGTAGGGCCGCTTGTCCTCGGTCCACGGCCGGAAGCCCGCCCACGTCTCGGTGATGGGCGCCGAGCCCAACTCCGGGCACAGCTCCAGGGCCATGTCGAGGATGCGCGCCAGCCCCGCCGCGGTCACCTGCTTGTCGAAGCCCACCAGCTCCATGGTGCTGCCAGCGATGACCCGGCCGTCCGCGCGCGGCACCAGGTAGCCCTTCTCGGACGTGACGATGCGGTCCAGCAGGGGCAGGCGTGTCTGGAATTGAACCATCTGCCCGCGCGCGGGCCGCACCGCCCGGGCCTCCACGCCGGCGCCCTGGACCAGGGCGGACCAGGAGCCCGCGGCCAGCACCACCGCGTCGGCGCGCAGCAACTCGCCGTCCAGGTCCACGCCCACCGCGCGGCCACCCTCCTGCACCACGCCGCGCACGTAGCCGCTGCGGAACTCCGCGCCCAGCCGGGCGGCGGCCATCGTCAGCGCGCGCACCAGGAGCCGGTTGTCCAACTGATGGTCGTCCGGGAAGTGCGCGGCGCCCACGGCCTTCGCGGACAGGCGCGGCTCCAGGGCGCGGGCCGCGGCGCCGTCGAGCAACTCGGCCCGGAGGCCCATGCCACGCTGCCACGCCACCGTGGCGTCCAGGTGGTGGAGGCTGGCTTCGTTGAAGGCGACCTTGAGGATGCCGCAGGGCCGGTAGGCCACGTCCACGCCGGACAGCTCGCGCAGCTCGGCGGCGAAGGCGGGATAGAGGCCGCGGCTGCGCAGGCACAAATCCAGGAAGGCGCCCGGACCGTCGGACTCCATCTGGGGCGCGAGCATTCCCGCCGCCGCGCTGGAGGCCTCCGCGCCTGGAATGGAGCGCTCCAGAACGACGACGCGCACTCCGGCCTGCCGCAGCCGCAGCGCGATGCCGCAGCCCATGATGCCCCCACCCACGATGATGACGTCCGCGACTTGCATGGGCGCTTCCTGCTCGCCCGCGCGGGTGTTTGCAAGCGTTGCGCGGGCTCTCCCCGGGCCCGGTTGACGGCGGGGCGCTTTGTCGTTACTCATGCTGCGATGCTCTTCGCGTCCCTTCACCATCACCATGCGCATCATCGGCTCGGCCCCGACGGGACCGTTCGCCATGCGCATGCCTGGGTGAGACGCTAGACGCACCACCCACCTCGGCACCTGCCGCAGCGACCGAAGGCCCGTCCCCCCAGGACGGGCCTTTTTTCGTTTTCGCGTCGTTGTCTCCTCGCAGTCTCGAAGGGCCCCCATGCAGCTGAAGATTGCTCTGCCCAACAAAGGCCGCCTCTCGGACGAAGTACGGGAGTTGTTCAATGACGCGGGCCTGGAGGTGCGGGCCCGGGGCGAGCGCGCGCTCACCGCGTCATTGGGCGGGGAGTTCGAGGCCATCTTCGTCCGCGCCCAGGACATCCCAGAGTTCGTGGCGGACGGCGCCGCGCACGCGGGTGTCACCGGATGGGACCTGGTGTGTGAGTCCGGACGCGAGCTGGACCTGCTGATGGACCTGGAGTTCGGCAGGTGTCGCCTGGTGGTGGCGGCGCGGGAGGAGGGCGGCTTCGCCTCGCCGGAGGACGTGAAGGAGGGCATGCGGGTCGCGTCCTGCTTCCCCCGGCTGACGCAGGAGTTCTTCGCCAGGCGCGGGCAGCGGGTCGCGGTGGTTCCGGTGTCGGGCGCGGCGGAGATTGCGCCCCACCTGGGCATCGCGGACATCGTCGTGGACCTGACGTCCACCGGCTCCACGCTGAAGATGAATGGCCTGCGCGAGGTGGGCACGGTGCTGGAGTCCAGTGCGCGGCTGGTGGCGTGCAAGGGCAACCCGGTGGAAACCCAGCAGAAGCTGGCTGAGTTGAAGCAGGCGCTGGGCTCGGTGTTGGCGGCGCGCGACAAGCGCTACCTGATGGCCAACGTGCCGAAGGATTCGCTCATCCGGGTGCGTGAAGTCCTCCCGGGCCTCAATGGTCCCACCGTGGTGGACGTGCTGGACGGCGGTGACTTCGTGGCCGTGCACGCGGTGGTGCCGGCGAAGACCATCTACCGCACCATCAACGCGCTGAAGGTACTGGGCTGCGAGGGCATCCTCGTCACCCGCATTGAAAGGTTGATGGCATGACGGCCTTCCTTGCTTCGTCGACCCTGAGGTACCGCGGTCCCCTGTCCGCTCTTGCTCGGGAGGACTTCCGGCGTCTGCTGGACCGCGCGACTGGATCCGATGCCCGCGTCGCGCTGCGCGTGCGGGAGCTCATCGCCCGCGTGCGAGCGGAAGGAGACCAGGCGCTCTTCGAACTCGCGCGGCAGTTCGACCGCGTGGAGCTGACGGCGTTGGAGGTTCCGCGAGAGGTCTGTGCCGCGGCGCTCGCCGGATTGGAGCCATCGGTCAGGGACGCGCTGGCCCGAGCGGCCCGCAACATCGTCCTGGCGCATGCGCCGCAGAAGCCGCAATCGGTGGAGGTCGAAACCGAGCCCGGTGTCCTCGTGGGCCGGCGGCCGGATCCGCTGGGCCGCGTGGGGGTGTATGCACCGGGAGGCCGCGCGGTGTACCCCAGCAGCGTACTGATGGGCGTGGTGCCCGCGAAGGTGGCGGGCGTGGGCGAGGTCATCGTGTGCTCGCCGCCGGGGCCCGATGGATTGCCACACCCCAACGTGCTGGCGGCGGCATCCCTGGCGGGCGCGGACCGCGTCTTCTCGCTGGGCGGCGCGGGCGCGGTGGCGGCCATGGCCTATGGCACGGAGAGCGTGCCTCGCGTGGACCGCATCGTGGGGCCGGGTAATGCCTATGTGGCCGAGGCCAAGCTGCAGGTGGTGGGCGCGGTGGCGATTGAAGCACCCGCGGGCCCCAGTGAAATCCTGGTCGTGGCCGACGACACCGCGAACCCTGCCGCGGTGGCGCGGGAGATGCTGGCTCAGGCGGAGCATGATCCGGAGGCGGCGTGTGTCACGCTGGCGCTGGGCGACGCGCTGGCGGACGCCATCGCCGCGGAGGTGGAGCGACAGGCCGAGCGCGCGAAGCGGTGGGAGATCGTCACGTCGGCGCTGGGCTCTCGCGGCGCGGTGCTGACGGTGGCGTCCCTGGAGGAAGCCTGGCCCTTCGTGGCGGACTTCGCTCCGGAGCATCTGCTCATCGCCACCGCGTCGCCGCGGGAGGACCTGGGACGGGTGCGCAACGCGGGAACCGTCTTCCTGGGGGAGCGCTCGTCGGTGGCCTACGGCGATTACATGACCGGCTCCAACCACGTGCTTCCCACGGCGGGGTTGGCACGGGCGTACTCGGGACTCAACCTGCTCGACTTCTACCGGTGGACCACCTACCAGCGCGTCGCGCCCACGGCGGCGGCGTCACTGGCGGAGGACGTGGGGCGGCTGGCCGACAGTGAAGGTCTCTTCGCGCACGCGGACGCCGCGCGCGCCTGGGGGCGGCCATGATTCCCAGGCGGGCTTCGTACCGGGACATTCCGCTGTACGCGCCTTCGACGCGGCCGTGCCGGGTGGACCTGAGTGACAACACCAACCTCTTTGGCGTTCCACCCTCCGTGGAGCGGGTTCTTGCCACCACCGTGTCCCGCGTACCGCGTTATCCGCGGGGTTATGCCCCGGACCTGCGCCGGGCGCTGGCGGCGTCCATTGGAGCGGCGCCCGACGAGATAACGACGGGCTGCGGTTCGGATGACGTCATCGACTCGGCGCTGCGCGCCTTCCTGGAGCCCGGGGACACGCTGGCCTATCAGGACCCGACCTTCGTCATGGTGCCGCTGTTCGCCAAGGCGAACGGACTCGAGGGCGTGCCGGTACCGTTGAAGCCGGACTTCGACGTGGATGCGGACGCACTGCTCGGCACGGGGGCGAAGGTCATCTACCTGTGCTCGCCCAACAACCCCACAGGCACCGCGCTGTCGCGGGCGGCGGTGGAGCGTGTTGCCGAGGACGCACCCGGCATCGTCATCATCGACGAGGCCTATGCGGACTTCGCGCCGGGGAAGGACTTCCTCGACCTGGCGCGACGGCGGTCGAATGTCCTGGTGACGCGCACCTTCTCCAAGGCCTTCGGGTTGGCGGGGCTGAGAGTCGGGTGGGGCGTCGGAGCACCCGAATTGGTGGCGGAGGTCGAGAAGGCTCGCGGACCCTACAAGCTCACCAGTGTCGCGGAGGCCGTGGCCGTCTCGGTGCTGAACGGTGACGCGGACTGGGTGCGGGCCCGTGCGGAGGAATCCGTCGCCTGTCGCGAGCGGCTGCGCGGCGAGTTGGTGTCGTTGGGTCTGACGACTCTGCCATCGGAAGCCAACTTCCTGATGGTGCCGCTTCCGGGCGCGCTGGCGGTCGCGGAGCGGATGCGAGAGCGGGACGTGAATGTGCGGGCGTTCCAGGCGCTGACGGGCGTGGGTGACGCGCTCCGAATCGGTGTGGGGCCCTGGCCCTTGATGGAGACGGCGCTGGCGGCGCTGCGGGAGGCGCTGCGATGAGAGTCACCTTGTTCGACTACGGCGCGGGCAACCTCCACTCGCTGGCCAAGGCGCTGGCCACGGTGCCGGGCGCTGAGGTGCGCGTCCAGGAGGACCCCTTGCGTGCGCTGGACACCGACGTGCTGGTGCTGCCGGGAGTGGGCGCATTCGGTGCGGCGGTGGCGCGGCTCGAGCCAGGGCGTGAAGCCATGCGCGCGGCCCTGGAGCAGGGCCTGCCGTGCCTGGGCATCTGCCTGGGCATGCAGTTGCTCTTTGAAGGCAGTGACGAAGGCGAGGGCGCCGGCCTGGGCTACTTCGCGGGCCGGGTGACACGGCTGGCGGCGAAGCGAGTGCCCGAGATTGGCTGGAACCAGGTTGAGGACGAACGCACGCTGGCGGGTGCGCGGCTGGACACCGTGTACTACGCGCACAGCTTCGTCTGCCGCGCCGCGGATGCTTCGGTGGTGACGGGGTGGACGACGCACGAGGCGGACCGCTTCCCGGCGGCGGTGCGCAGGGGAAGGGTGGTGGGTGTGCAGTTCCACCCGGAGAAGTCCTCCACGGCGGGCGTGCGCTTCGTGCAGGCCTTCCTGCGGGAGGTGGCGCCGTGATTGCGATTCCAGCCATCGACCTGCGCGAGGGCGCGTGTGTCCAACTCGTGGGCGGCTCGTACGCAGCGGAGAAGGTCCGGGTGGAGGACCCGCTGGAGGCATTGAAGCAGTGGCGCCGTCACGGCTTCCGCGCGTTCCATGTCGTGGACCTGGACGCGGCGCTGGGCAAGGGCTCCAACGCGGACGCCATCTTTCAACTGGCCTCCTACGAGCGAGGGCTCACCTTCTCCGTGGGCGGAGGCGTGCGCGATTCCGACCGGGTGGAGACCGTCCTGTCGGGCGGAGCCGAGTTCGTGGTGGTGGGAACTCGCGCCATCGAAGACGCCGGCTGGCTGGCGGACATCGCGAACCGCTTCCCCGGCCGCGTGGTGGTGGCCGCGGACGTGAAGGGGCGCGAGGTGGTGACGCGAGGCTGGACGGAGGGAAGCCATCGCGACATCCGGGAGGTGCTGGCGGCCTTCGAGCCCTTGCCGCTGGGGGGCCTGCTCGTGACGGCGGTCCACAAGGAGGGGCAGCTGTCGGGAGCGGACCTGCCGTTGATGCGGGAGGTGGCGAGCACCAGCCGGCACCGCCTGTACGCGTCGGGTGGCGTGACGACGATGGAGGACCTGCGGGCCCTCGCGGCGGCGGGCGCATACGGGGCCGTCATTGGCATGGCGCTGTACACCGGAAGGCTGGATGCGAGCGCAGTCGCTCGGGAGTTCGCGGGATGACCACTGTCATTCGGGAGACGAAGGAGACGCAGGTCCGGGTGGAGCTGTCGCCGGGCAAGGGCGTCACGAACGTGGACACGGGGTTGAAGTTCTTCGACCACATGCTGGCCACCTTCGCGCGCTACGCGGGTCTGGACCTCTCGCTGCATGCGCGGGGGGACCTCACACACCATGTGATGGAGGACGTGGCCATCACGCTGGGCACGGCGGTGCAGCAGGTGATTCCCGCCACGGCCGCGCGCTTCGCCGAGCGCACCATCCCCATGGACGACGCGCTGGTTCAGGCCTGCCTGGATGCGGGGGGGCGCTTCTATTACCAGGGCCCGTTGAAGAACCGGCTCTACGAGCACTGGATGCGTTCGTTCAGTGAGCACGCCCGGGTGACGCTGCACCTGCGGGTGCTGCGCGGAAAGGACAGCCACCACGCGACGGAGGCGTCCTTCAAGGCGCTGGGGCTGGCGCTGCGGGACGCCATGGTGGACTCCGGCTCGGTGTTCAGCATGAAGGGCTCCGTGTCCCTGGAGGTGAAGTGATGCTCACGCGGCGACTCGTCGTCTGTCTGGACGTGAAGGGCGGACGCGTGGTGAAGGGCGTCCAGTTCGAGGGACTTCGCGACGTGGGTGACCCGGTGGAACTGGCCCGGCGCTACGAAGCGGAGGGTGCGGATGAGCTGACGTTCCTCGACATCTCCGCCAGCGCCGAGGAGCGGGACACCTTGTGGGAGCTGGTGCGGCGCACCGCCGAGCACCTCTTCATTCCCCTGGCTGTCGGCGGCGGGGTGCGCACGGTCGATGACGTGGGCCGGGCGCTGCGTGCGGGCGCGGACAAGGTGAGCATCAACTCCGCGGCGGTGGCCAACCCGGCGCTGCTCACCGCATGTGCGGAGCGCTTCGGCGCGCAGTGCGTGGTGGCCAGCATCGACGCGAAGCGAGACGGCGACCGCTGGCGCGTCTACACCCATGGCGGCAGGAAGCCCACGGACCTGGACGCGGTGGCCTGGGCGCGTGAGTGTGTGGCGCGCGGGGCAGGGGAAGTGCTCCTCACCAGCATCGACCGGGATGGCGCGCGGACGGGCTATGACCTGGCGTTGACGCGGGCTGTGTCGGAGGTGGTCGATGTGCCCGTCATCGCCTCGGGCGGCGCGGGCAGCGCGGCGCACGTCCGGGACGCGTTCCAGGAGGGAGGCGCTGATGCGGCCTTGGTCGCGGGCATTCTTCACGACGGCGTCACCACCGTGGGCGCCATCAAGGCGCTGCTCCGCGAGAGCGGCCTTCACATTCGGAGCCTGGCATGACGGACTCGGGAAATCTGATGCAGGCCGCCGCCGAGGTGGCGCGGATAGCAGGTGACGGGGCGTTGGGGTTCTTCCGCGGTGGCATCGCGGTGGACACGAAGTCGGACGGCTCTCCGGTGACGGTGGCGGACCGCACGGCGGAGTCCCGTGCACGCGAGTGGCTGGATGCGCGCTTCCCCCAGGATGGCATCCTGGGCGAGGAGTTCGGCGAGACCCGCCCGGGCGCGAAGCGCCGGTGGATTCTGGATCCCATCGACGGGACGAAGACGTTCATCCGCGGTGTCCCCCTGTGGGGCACGTTGGTGGCGCTGGCGGAGGGGGAGCGCATCCTCGTGGGAGCCGCGTACTTCCCCGCGGTGAGTGAGTTGCTGGTGGCGGCGCCGGGGCGGGGCTGCTTCTGGAACGACCAGCGCGCGGCCGTGTCCACGCAGGCGGAGCTGTCCCAGGCCGTGGTGCTGTCCACGGATGAGCGCTTCCCGGTGTACCCCGAGCGTGGGGCCGCCTGGCGCGCGCTCGCGCGGGATGCGGCCGTGGACCGCACCTGGGGGGATTGCTACGGCTACCTGTTGGTCGCCACCGGGCGCGCGGAGGTCATGGTGGATGAGCTGCTGTCTCCCTGGGATGGAGCGGCCTTGCAGCCCATCATCGAGGAAGCCGGCGGTGTGTTCACCGACTGGACGGGGCGGCGGACCGCGTTCGGCGGAAATGGAATCGCTACCAACGCGGCCATGGCACGCGTGGTGCGGGAGCGGCTCGGCGCCGTGGAGACACGCTGATGCTCGACCTGGACGCGCTCGACTTCGCGAAGGGCAACGGACTGGTGACGGTCGTCACGCAGGACGCGAGCACCGGTGACGTGTTGATGGTGGCGCATGCCGACCGGGAAGCGCTGGAGCGCACGCTGGCCACGGGGGAGATGCACTACCGGTCGCGCACGCGCGGCCTGTGGCACAAGGGCGCCACCAGTGGAAACGTCCAGCGCGTGGTGGCGCTCCGCGCCGACTGTGACGGTGACGCGGTGCTCGCGCGCGTGAGGAAGGCGGGCCCCGCGTGTCACCTGGGGACGGAGACCTGCTTCGGCCCAGGCCGTTGGGATGCACTGAGCGCGCTGGATGACACGCTCGCTCGGCGCGCCGCGCCGGTGGAGCGGCCCGGTGATGCGCCTCCCAGCTACACGCGGCGCCTGCTGGAGGACCGCAACCTGCGCTTGAAGAAGCTGGGCGAGGAGGCCGCGGAGTTGGTGACGGCGTGCGCGGACGTGGACCCGTCACGCGCCGCGGAGGAAGCGGCGGACGTGCTCTACCACGTGCTCGTCGCGGTCCGGCCTCTGGGCATCTCGCTCGACGACGTGAAGGCAGTGCTCGCCAGACGCGCTTCGCGCTGATCCACGCGCATGTCCGCTGTACGACAGGATCCGGTGAATCCTGGAGATGACGCGGGCGTATACGTGTTTTCCCTGAGTGTCCGTGTCGGTCCGAGTGGATTTGTCCGTTTCCGCTGCAGGACAGAACCGCGGTGCCGGGCCAAATGAATGCCGGTTCAGGTGTCGTGCACTTCAACGAATGGAGTGTTCCTGCTACAGATCCGACCGCACGGCAGCGTGGCAAGCCGGGCGGGTGCCGGTCAGGCGCTCGCCTCACCGGAGGCATCGTGAACGGCCCTACCTACAAAGCGGAGATCATCGACCGAGTCATCTTCTCCCGCTGGGAGAATCCTCCGACCAAGGAGGACGTGACGCTGGTGCTGGCGCAGATGCAGGAAGCTGCGGCGCGGCTCAACACGAACCTCATCTATGTGGGTTCGGTGAGCTCGAAGTCGAAGGTGCCCGACGCGAACGAGCGCACCGTCCTCAACCAGTTCCTCATGGATGCCCGCCGCACCTGCGTGGAGCAGGCGTGGCTCATCTATGAAGGCACGGACCTGCAGCACAACCTTCAGCGCGTCATCATCTCCGGCGTGCTCATCCTCACGCGCACCTTCGACAACTTCCTGTCGGTCGCGAAGTCGGGTGACTCCATCGTCAAGGACGTGAGCGCGGTGCTGAAGAAGGACGCCGCGCCACTCTTCACACTGGCCAAGGAGCGCGGCCTCGTCGCCTGACGTCGGTCGGCGGCGCCTTCAGCGGGCGCCGTGGACCTCCAGCTCCTTCAGTTCGGTGTCCGCGCGCTCGGGGAAGACGCTCACGGCGTCCACGTCGCGCAGCGGCACCTGGAGCGGGCACTCCTCCCACTGACCCGTGCCGGTGAAACGGCACACGGTGGGATTGACGAAGGCGAAGTCCTTCTCCGGGTCCTTCAAGCCCACGCCCTGCGGCGTCCGGACGATGGCGCGCACCGTTCCCGGGCCCGAGGCGCGGATCCTCACCGATACGAGCTGCTTCAGCGTGGGCGCGTAGCTCGCGCGCAGCGCGCCGTCCGCCTCCCATCGCTGACTCTTGAGCGCCTTGCCGACCGGGACCCCGGTGTTCTCGTCCCGGTCGAACGCCTGGAAGCCGGGCTCGGTGCCTTCAATCCGGTCCGGCTTCATGGCGCTCGTCTCGGGAGGAATGGGCACCGCGGCCAGGGCGACCAGCGCGGGCGTGGGCGACACGAGGTTCACAGCGGCGGCGCGCAGCAGCGCGTCATCCAGGAAGCCTGCCTGCGAGCAGCGGGGCGCCAGCTCCCCGACGAGCGCGAGCACCGGGGGCCGTACCGTGAGGTCTGACTGGGCCGCGGGTGCGAGCCCCAACTGAACGAGCGAGGCACAAGCCCCTTCCAGGCCCGGCCCCGCATGCTCCAGGTTCCATTTCGCGCTCGCGACGTCGGCATTCGGCCCCACCGCGGCACTCAGCAGGGCCTGCCCCACGGCCCGGGCGCACGAATTGGCGGCCGGCGGGCAGTGCTCACACAGGCTGGCCAGCAGGCCACGCAGCGGTGTGGCTTCTCCCTCGGATAAGGGCGACCGGGCGTCCAGGGCCACGCCCAGCGCGCAGGCGCGAACGGGCGGCTGACGGCATGCGTCGAGCTGCTGGCGCGCTTCGTCAAGGACCTGGGTGTCCTGGGGCGTGCGGAGGGCGCTTTCGAGGGCCCGTTCCAGCGTGCGGCACTCGGGGGCAGAGGAGGGGACGGGGGCCTCGGCCGGGGCGTCACCCGCCTGGGCCATGCGCCCGGGGCGAGGACCGGGCGCTTTCTCCTGGTGCGTCACACACCACAGGCGCCCGAAGGCGATGAGTGCTACCAACATCAAGAGGAGGGTTCGGAGCGGGAAACGGCGCACGAGCAAACTCCTTGATTCCAACCGGGACCGGGGGTTATCAGCCCCACCGGGTTCCATCCGCAATAATTACGGAGGCGTGCGTGGCTGAGACGTTCGACGTGGTGATCATCGGTTCGGGCCCCGGCGGCTACGTGGGCGCCATTCGCGCGGGTCAGCTGGGCCTGAAGACGGCCATCATCGAGAAGGACAAGCGGCTGGGCGGCACCTGCCTCCACCGCGGCTGCATCCCGACCAAGTCCCTGCTGTGGACCGCGGAGCTGTTCCACCACGTCCGCGAGGCGGCTGACTTCGGCGTTGATGTGAGCAGCCCGGCCATCAACTGGCCCAACGCGATGAAGCACAAGGACAAGATTGTCACCAAGGGTGCCAACGGCATCGACTTCTTGATGAAGAAGAACAAGGTGACGGTGGTGAAGGGCCACGGCCGCATCGCCGGCAAGGGCAAGGTGGAGGTCACCGCCGAGGACGGCTCCAAGAAGGTCCTGGAGGCGAAGAACATCATCATCGCCACGGGCTCGGTGCCCAAGTCCCTGCCCAACGTCCCCGTGGACCACAAGCGGGTGCTGAACAGCGACTCCATCCTGCAGATCGACCGCGTCCCCAAGAGCATCATCGTGCTGGGCGCCGGTGCGGTGGGCTGTGAGTTCGCCTCCGTGTTCAACCACGTGGGCAGCAAGACCTCCATCGTGGAGTACATGCCCGCGCTGCTCCCCATCGAGGACGCGGACATCTCCAAGGAGCTGGAGAAGATCTTCAAGCGCCGCGGCATCGACGTGCACACCGGCTCCGCGGTGGAGAAGGTGGAGCACACGGCGGACGGCGTGCGCGTCACCATGAAGGTGGGCAACGAGACCAAGACGCTGGAGGCGGAAATCCTCCTGTCGGCGGTGGGCCGCTCGCCCGTCACCGAGGACGTGGGTCTGGACAAGACGAACATCCAGGCCGAGCGCGGCTACATCAAGGTCGACTCGATGCTGCGCACCTCCGAGCCGAACGTCTACGCCGTGGGTGACATCATCCCCACGCCGATGCTGGCGCACATGGCCAGCGCGGAGTGCGTGGTGGCGGTGGAGCACATCGCCGGGAAGAACCCGCAGCCCATCAACTACGACCTGACGCCGTCGGCCACGTACTGCTACCCCGAGGTCGCCTCGGTGGGCCTGACGGAGAAGAAGGCCAAGGAGCGCGGCTACGATGTGAAGGTGGGCATCGCTCCGATGGGCGCCGTGACGAAGGCCTCCATCTCCAACGAGGCCACCGGCATGATCAAGATCGTGTCGGACCGGAAGTACGACGAGGTCCTCGGCGTGCACCTCATCGGGCCGCACGCGACGGAGCTGCTGGCCGAGGCGTGTGTCGCGCTGAAGCTGGAGATCACCACCGAGGAGCTGGCCAACACCATCCACGCGCACCCGACGCTCTCGGAAATCGTGCACGAGGGTGCCGAGGCCACGCTGGGCCACCCGCGCCACTTCTAGGCGGCGGCGCCTCGCTTGCAGTCCCAGGGGCCGTCCCGGTGTGCCGTGGACGGCCCCTCGTATTTCCGGCCCCCGCGGCCTCGCGAGGTGACGGTCCCCTGTCTGGCCGCCCTCACGGGTGCTCCAGGCCTGTCCCCAGGAACCGGGGGCATTAGTAGAGAGGCGACAACTGGCGGACGACTGGTGGATGCTGACGCCTCGCGTCAGTGGCTTCCGCTTGAACGTCCTCCGTCCAACCCATAGAAGGCCCGCGATCCATGGCGACTCCCGACCGGTTCCCTCTGCCCCAGGTGACTGAGACCACCCGCAAGCCGGAGTGGCTGAAGGTGCGGCTCCCGCACGGAGAAGGCTACGAGCGGGTCAAAGCCATCGTGAAGCGCACCAAGCTGGCCACGGTGTGCGAAGAGGCCCGCTGCCCGAACATCGCCGAGTGCTGGGGCGGTGGCACCGCCACGGTGATGCTGATGGGCGAGGTGTGCACGCGCGCGTGCCGCTTCTGCCACGTGAAGGTCGGCGCGCCTCCTCCGCTGGATCCGATGGAGCCCATCCATCTGGCCCAGGCGGTGAAGGAGATGGACCTGGAGTACATCGTCGTCACGTCCGTGAACCGGGATGACCGGCCGGACGGCGGCGCCAGCCACTTCGCTTCCGCCATCCGCGAGCTGCGCCGGGAGAGCCCGCGCACCATCGTCGAAGTGCTCATCCCGGACTTCAAAGGCGTGGAGAAGGACCTGGCCACCGTGGCGGAGGCCAAGCCCCACGTGGTGGCGCACAACGTGGAGACGGTGGAGCGCCTCACGCCGACGGTCCGTGACCGCCGCGCGAAGTACGACCAGTCCCTGCGCGTGCTGGAGTACCTCAAGAAGCGCCCCGAGGGCCTGTACACCAAGACGTCCGTCATGGTGGGCCTGGGGGAGACGGACGCGGAGCTGGAGCAGACGTTCAAGGACCTGCGCGACGTGGGCGTGGACGTGCTGACGCTGGGCCAGTACCTGCAGCCGTCGCAGTACCACCTGCGCGTGGAGCGCTTCGTGTCGCCCGCGCAGTTCGAGGCGTACAAGACGCTGGCCGAGTCCTACGGCTTCCTCTACGTGGCCTCCGGTCCGCTGGTGCGGTCCAGCTACCGGGCCGCTGAGTTCTTCATGAAGGGCCTGATGGAGCGCGAGCGGCTCGAGCGGCTCGGCTGAGCTTTGACGCTCCGATTCATGGCTTGACCCAACACCCCTGCTTCCCGGAAAGACGACCCCATGGCGATCTTCGAATTCAAGCTCCCCGACCTTGGTGAAGGCGTGATGGAGGGTGAGCTGGTGAAGTGGCACGTGAAGGCGGGGGATTCCGTCAAGGAAGACCAGGTGCTCGCCGAGGTGATGACGGACAAGGCCACCGTCACCGTTCCCGCTCCCAAGGCGGGCCGTGTCGTGAAGACGCACGGCAATGAAGGCGACATGGCGAAGGTGCACCAGCTCCTCGTCACCCTGGAGGTGGAGGGCGCTGCGCCGGCGCAGGCCGGTGGTCATGCCGAGGCCAGCGCGCCGGCGGCGCCGCCCGTAGCGGGTGGCCATGTCGGTGGGGCGCCTGCCTCGGCGTCCAAGGTGCTGGCCACGCCGGTGACGCGGCGGATGGCGCGCGAGCACGGGCTGGACCTGGCGTCGATTGCCGGCACGGGGCCGCAGGGCCGCGTGACGAAGGCGGACGTGGTGGCGGCGCTGGAGGGTGGCGAGAAGAACGTCGTCGCGGCTCCGGCCGAGCAGAAGGCGCGTCCCGCGGCTCCTGCCGTCAGCTCGGGCGCTGCGGACGAGCGCGTTCCGCTTCGGGGCCTGCGCAAGAAGATCGCGGAGAAGATGGTGCGGTCGAAGTTCACGGCGCCGCACTTCGCCTTCGTCGAGGAAGTGGACGCCACGGAGCTGGTGGCCCTGCGCGCGCGGCTGAACGCGCAGCTGGCGGCGGCCGGTGAGAACATCAAGCTCAACTACCTGCCGTTCATCATCAAGGCGACGGTGGCGGCGCTGAAGAAGTTCCCGCACCTGAACGCGAACTTCGACGAGGCGTCGCAGGAGCTGGTGGTCCGCGGCGAGTACAACATCGGCATGGCGGCGGCGACGCCGGACGGCCTCACCGTGGCGGTGGTGAAGAACGCGGACCGGCTGACGCTGGCCGAGCTGGCGCGTGAGACGGCCCGCCTGGGCGCCGCCGCGCGCGACCGCAAGCTGAAGATGGAGGAGCTGACGGGTGGCACCTTCACCATCAGCTCGCTGGGGCAGAGCGGCGGCCTGTTCGCCACGCCCATCATCAACCATCCTGAAGTGGGCATCCTGGGCGTGCACCGCCTGAAGAAGCGCCCTGCGGTGGTGGGGGACCAGGTCGTCGTGCGCGACATGATGAACCTGTCGCTGTCGTGCGACCACCGCGTCATCGACGGCTCGGTGGCGGCGGATTTCACGTACGAGATCATCAAGTACCTGGAGAAGCCGGACCTGCTGTTCCTGGCCATGGCGTGAGGTGAGCGCCGTGGCAGGTCCACGCCCCTGACGTGAGGGGCGTGGTGGCCCTGGCGCCGGGCTGGGAAGCGCCTGGTGCTGGGGCCCGCGTTCAAGGGCCGCGCGCGGGTGCCCCGAGCCGGTTAGGCTCTCCCCGTATGGCCGAGAACCCTCGCGAGCTGATCCGCGCCGCGCAGTCCGCCGAGACACAGGGGGACGTGGCCCGTGCGGTGGAGTGCCTGCAGAAAGCGGCGGAGCTGTACCGTCATGCGGGCAATCCGTCCCGCGCGTTGCAGTTGCTTCGCCATGCGCAGCGGTTGGACGGCAGCCGCGCGGACATCGCGGATGCGGTGAACCGGCTGGAGTGGATGCCGGAGCCTCTGCTCGCGCGGCCTGGGATGGACGCTGACGACGAAGAGGCATTGCCTGCGTCCGGGGTGGTGCATTCCCTGGAGTCGGAGTTGTTGCCGGACGTCGTCCACCGGCAGCGGCTCATCGAGGATGCGCTGCGAGAGGCGGCCCTGCACGCCGGTGACGACGCGCCTCGCGACGCCGCCCAGGCCTGGGTCATCGAGACAGAGGTCGCGGAAGATCTGCAGCGGCTCGAAGCGCAGATTGCGCGCATCGCGGGTGTGGTCGCAGGGGCGGAAGATTCCTCGTCGCCACCGGATGCGACCGTGGACGTGCGGGGCGGTGTTGCGTCCATACCGGGTTGGAGCGCGGGGGCTCCTGGACGGAACGCTCCGTCCGCGTCCATGCCCGCACCGGAGGCCGCTTCGTCGGACAAGCTCCAGGATGGCGTGGGCGAGCAGGAACTTCTGGGCGTCGATGAGTCCACGACGCGGCTTGCGTCATCACGCATGACGGGTGAGGCGGAGGAAGCACCCACCGGAGAGGACATCCTCACGGATGCGCGGCTTCGGCGTCGCAGAGAGGCTCGGATCATCGAGCGCGGCCCGACGCGTGCGGATGCCGCGCTCGACGCATGGTGCTCCTTCTGTTGCCGTCCGCGTACTGACACGGGGGACCTGGTCGCGGGGCCTGCGGGCGCGTTCATCTGCAAGAGCTGCGTGTTCGAGTCGCAATCGCTGCTGGGAGACGTCACGCTGGTGCCTCCGCCCACGGTGTCGCGGCCGGAACGGCCCGTGACACCTGTCTTGGGGCTCGTGGGGCAGGGCGTGACGCAGGCGCTGCTGACGCAGTCGCTTGAGGCCCACGCGCGGACCCTCTTGGTCATCGGGCCCGAAGGCAGTGGCAAGAGCGTCTGGTTCCAGCAGCTCCAGCGAGAGGCCGTGGGCGTCATCACCCCCGTCGCGGACCTGGACGTGACGACTTCTTCTCGCACGCTGCTGGTGGAGGACGTGGACCGCCTGAACGCGACGTCACACGCGACCCTGCAGGCCTTCCTGGCCCGGGACAGCCGCCCCGTCGTCCTGCTGAGCGCGAGGGGCATGCGCACGGAGGCTCGGGGCCTGAGCCTGCGCGGAGACGCATTCAGTGTTTCCGTGTCCACCACCGCCGCGCTGACTCAGGCCGTGCGCGGAACCGTGCCCACGGACATCCTGGAGCACGTGCAGGTGCTCCTGCCGCTCCAGGTGCCCACACCGGCTGAATTCGTGGAGATTGCCCGCCAGCGCCTGACCTCGCGAGAGCCCGCGGTCTCCGTCTCGGAAGAAGTGCTCATGGCGCTGGCCCAGGAGGCCAGCCGCTCGCCGCGCGCCGGACATGAGCTGCATGCCCTCCTCAACCGGGTGCCCACGGGGACGTGGAGCATGGCGCCCACCGTGAAGCCCTCGCCCACGCGGAAGGCTCGAAAGAAGCGAACGTCATGAACACCATCACCGTCTACCGCCTGGGCCGAGTGGAGTACGAGGACGGGCTCACGCTGATGCACCTCTTCAGCGAGTCGCGCCGCCAGGGGCTCTCCGGCGATGCGCTGCTCCTCTTGGAGCACCCGCCCATCCTCACCCTGGGCCGTGCCGCGAAGCGCGAGAACATCGTCGCCAGCGACGCGCAGTTGGCGAAGGAGGGCGCGGCGGTCTTCGAGACCAACCGTGGCGGCGACGTCACCTACCACGGCCCCGGCCAACTGGTGGGCTACCCCATCTTCCTGCTGCCCGAGGACCGACGCGACGTGCGCCGTTACGTGCGCGACGTGGAGCGCTCCGTCATGCAGGTGCTGGCCCAGTGGGGCATCACCGCGGGCCCCATCCCCAAGTGGCCCGGTGTCTGGATTGGCGCGGAAGGTGCTCCGGACGCGCGGAAGATCGCCGCCATTGGCGTGCACCTGTCGCGTTGGCTCACCACGCACGGCTTCGCGCTCAACGTGAACACGAACCTGGACCACTTCCAGCTCATCGTCCCGTGTGGCATCCGAGAAGCGGGTGTCACGTCCATGCAGCGGGAGTTGGGCCGCGTGCTCCCCATGGCGGAGGTGGAAGAGGCCATCGCCAGCAGCTTCTGCACCGTGTTCGACAGCGAGCTCGTGGACGCGCCGCCGCCGATGCGGACGGTGAGCATCGCGGTGGTGAAGGGCCGTGGTCCCGAAGCCCGGGTGCTGCTCGTGCGCCGTCGCCCGGAGCGGGGCGGTTTCTGGCAGGTCCTCACCGGGAGGCTCGAAGCGGGTGAGTCGCCAGCGCAGGCCGCGGCGCGGGAACTGGAGGAGGAGACAGGCCTCCGCGTGCCGCTGGTGGACCTGGACTACCGCCACGCCTTCGCCCTGGGAGAGGCGCTGCCGCCGCAACTCGTGGAGGAGAACGGCTTCGCCGTCCACGTGCCGCCGGACGCGGACGTGCGCCTGGGCGCGGAGCACGACGCCTTCGAGTGGGTGGACGTCCCCACGGCCCTGGAGCGGCTGCCCTTCCAGGGCCTGCGGGAGACGGTGAAGCGCGCTACAGCTTGATGACCAGGGACTCGCGAGCGGCGATGGCGTCGGGGCGGTGCTTGCGCACCTGACGCAGCAGCCGGTCCATTCCCGCGTCATCTCGTGACGGGTCGTGGTGGAAGAGCACCAGCTTCTTCACCCCGGCCTCGTCCGCCGCATGCACCGCGGCCTGCCAGGTGGAGTGGCCCCAGCCGGTGCGAGCCGGCCCGGTGCGGCCGTGGTACTCGTCCTCGGTGTACATGGCGTCGTAGATGAGGACGTCCGCGTCCTGGGCGAACGCGTAGAAGGCCGCGTCCATGTCGCTGCCGTGCTCCAGGTCGGTGGCGTACACCACCGAGCGGCCCTGGCACTCGACGCGGTAGCCCATGTTACCGCCCGGGTGGTTCAGCTCGATGGTGTGAACCGTCGCCGGGCCCAGTTGCAGCGTCTGCGTGGCGGCCAGGTCCGTGTAGGTGAGCTGCGCCCGGAACACGCCGTCCGCCGTCACCGGGAAGTACGGCGGCACCATCTGTCCGCTGAGGAGCTGCTTCACCGACTGCCCGTGCCGCGCCGGGCCGTAGACAGTCAGGTCGCTCGTGGGCAGGTACATGGGCCCGAAGAAGGGCAGGCCCTGCAGGTGGTCGTAGTGGTAGTGCGAGATGAAGATGGAGCCCTTCACCGGCTTCTTCTTCGCCACCAGCGCATGTCCCAGCGCGCGCGCGCCGGTGCCCAGGTCGAAGATGAGCAGCTCGTCTCCGCAGCGGACCTCCACGCAGGGCGTGTTTCCGCCGTAGCGCTTCGTGTGCGCGCCCGGCGAAGGAATGGAGCCGCGCACCCCCCAGAAGCGCACCTCGAAGGGCACGCGGGCCTGGTTGCGCGCGACGGTGTTCCGTCGCCTCGTGGGGGGCTGCTCAGCCTGTCTTGGCTTCCGTGTCGTCGTCCTCGGCGAAGAGCTCAATCAGGTGCCCCGTACGCTCGCGCTTCGTCCTCAGGTAGTCGACGTTATGCGGATTGTGCTCGGTCCGGGAAGGGATTCGACGCCGGACGGGAATGCCTTCTTCGACCATGCCCGCGATCTTCAGCGGGTTGTTGGTCATCAGGTCCACCGAGCGCACATCCAGGCTCCGCAGCATCTCCGCCGCGATGTCGTAGGTGCGCAGGTCGTCCGCGAAACCCAGCTGCCGGTTGGCTTCGTAGGTGTCCAGGCCCTTGGACTGCAGGGCGTAGGCCTTGATCTTGTTCCCCAGGCCGATGCCGCGCCCCTCCTGCCGCAGGTACAGCACGACGCCCTGTCCCGCCTGGGTGATGAAGTCGAGCGAGCGGTCCAGTTGCTCGCGGCAGTCGCACTTCAGGCTGCCGAAGACCTCGCTCGTGAGGCACTCGGAGTGGATGCGCACCGGCACACCCTCGTGTCCTGAAACCTGTCCCACCACGAGCGCGACATGCTCCCGCCCGTTGCGCTTGTCCCGGAACACGATGGTCCGCAGCGAGCCGCGCTCGGTCGGGATGTCCGCCTCCGAGAACCGTTCCAGGTGCTGCGTGTGCTTACGGGTCGGAAGGACCTGAGGTGAGCGTGTGTCCGACATGTTGAGTCCTCTCCAGATGCGGGCCCCTGTTTGGAGTCCTCAGGTTCTCAAGTCAAGGCGGCTTGTGCTTTCGAGCACGCGCCGCCAAGAGGATGCTCCACGGCGTCCTTCGTTCCTCAGGCCACCCATGAGAGCGGAAGCAGTTCTACCGCGTCCCCCTCCGTCAAACTGCTGGCTTCCCGAGGGAAATGCAGCAGATGGGTGGCCGCCGCCGCAGAACGCAGGGCACCAGACGTTTGTGTCGCCAGCGGACGGGCCCACAGGTTGCCTTCTCTCCAAGCAGCCGTGACGCGGACGAAGTGCGCCAAGCCGGAGGGCTTGGAAAGCTTGCCTTCCAGGCGTCCGGCTACGCGCCCAGGCCCCACCTGCGCGTGCCCCAGCAGCTTGCGGAGGGCTGGGCGCACGAAGAGCTCGAACGTCACCAGGGAGGAGGTGGGGTTGCCCGGAAGTCCAAAGAACAGCGTGGCGCCACGACGGCCCACCACCAGCGGCTTTCCCGGCTTGATGGCGACGCGCCAGAAGTGTTGCTCCACACCCAGCTCGGCCAGCACGTCCTTCACGTAGTCGCGCTCGCCCACGGACACCCCCGCGCTGGTGAGCACCACGTCGAACCCGTCCAGCCGGGAAAGCGCGGCCAGTACGGCGGCGCGCGTATCCCGAGCGATGCCCAGTTGCGTGGGCATGCCGCCCGCGCGGCGGACCGCCAGCGCCAGTGACGGAGCATTGGTGTCCACGATGCGGCCATTGGGTGGCTCGTCCGCGTGGCACAGCTCGTCGCCCGTGGAGAGGATGGCCACGCGCGGTGCGCGCGACACAGGCACGGCCTGTCGGCCCTGGGCCCAGAGGAGGCCCAGCTCGGGGATGCCCAGCGGCGTGCGGCGTGCCAGCAGCACCTGCCCCTCCCGCGCGTCCTCGCCCCGGGGCCGCACGAACTGGCCTGGGGCCACCGCTTCGAGCACGTCGACCTGATCCGCGCCGCTCTGGACCACGGGCCGTGTCCGCTCCCGCATCACCACCGCATCCGCACCCGCGGGGAGGGGAGCGCCCGTCATGATGCGGGCGCATACCCCGGACGTCAGCGCCTGACTGCCCACCGCGCCAGCGTAGATGGTCTCTCCGACGATGAGCCGGACGGGCAGGGGACCCGCCAGGTCCGCGCTGCGCACCGCGTAGCCATCCATGGCCGAGTTGTCCCAGGGAGGGAGTGTCCGTTGCGCCGTCACGTCCTCGGCGAGCACGCGCCCTAGTGCGTCATCCAGGGGCAGCCACTCGGAGGGAAGGGGCGCGCACAGGGCCAGGATCTGCGACCGGGCTTCTTCTTCCGGCAGCAATGTGGCGGAGTCGTTCATGCTCGGCTTATAGCCATGCCGTGGCTTTGTGGCTTGAACCCGTTCACGAACAAAGTCCGTGAGATAATCAAGTGTTAGTTTGACAGCCTACCTGATCATCGTTACAAGCAACGGTGATCGCGAGGCTTGCCTGCCCTCTGGGCAGGTCCGCCAACCCGTTGAAAGGACACGGGAACTCTCAAGGAGACTGCGTCGATGGCCAAGCCCAAGTCCGGGGCCAAGAAGACGACTCCCGCTGGCAAGGCTGGCGCAAAGCCCGCTGCGAAGAAGGACTCCGCTGCCCGGCTGGATCTGATCAAGAACGCCTCCAAGCGGGTGGCGAAGGCGGCGACGAAATTGGCGAAAGCAGCATCGGACGTAACGAAGGGGGCCAAGAGCGCGGTGAAGAAGGCCACGCAGGAGAAGGCCACCGCGAAGAAGGCCGCCCCCGCTGGGAAGACGGCCTCGGCCGCGAAGGCCGCCCCCCCGGCAGCGAAGACCCCGAAGGCACCTCCGGCGAAGGCGCCTCCCGCGGCGAAGGCCGCCGCGAGCGCCAAGGCGGCGAAGGCGAGCGCGGTACCCGCCGCCCCTCCGGTAGAGAAGCCCCGTCCTCGCGCCACCAAGTTGCCGCCTCCGGGCGAGCCGCTCACCAAGCGTGAGATGGAGCAGTTGCTGACGGCCGGCGAAGGTCGCGGCGTCACGGGCGAGGGCAGCCTCAAGGGCCGCCTGGTGGTCACCAACGACTTGCCGCACCTGGTGGTCGTCGGGCGCGACAAGCGCGAGCTGACCTTCCTCCTCCAGGGCCCGGATCAGGAAGTCCTCCCGGCCTACGTGGACCACAAGGTCTCCGTCAGCGGACTCATCCGCAAGACGACCAACCACGCTGGCGTGGTGGACGTTCGCAAGTACTCGGCCAAGAAGCCGGATGCCGAGGTGGTGGAAGCCGCCCCGGCGGAGACAGAGGCGCGGCTGCGCTACCTGTCGCCCGGTGAGGTCTCCATGGTGACGGCGGCCGGTATGGGCGCGGGCATCAAGGGCTTCGCGGGCGTGCGTGGCAACCTGGAGATGACGGGCGAGGAGTTCGTGCTCGTCGTGTCCAATGGCGGCACGCGCCAGCAGGTGTCGTTCATCATTGAGGGCAAGGCCGCTGGCAAGGCTCTGCGCAAGCACGTCGGGTACACGCTCCAGGTGCAGGGCGTCGTCGACAAGACGTCCGGCTGGGGCGGCCGCATCCTGGCGGAGAACGTGGAGCTTCGTCCGGCCGAAGCGCGCGCCGTGTCTCGCGACGAGATGGAGCTGGTGCACATCGAGGGAGAGGTCCCCACGTCCGTGGACGTGCGCCTCAACCACGGCCTCACCGTGCGCCTGCCCGAGCACCCTGGCTTCACCTGGGCCATCGAGCCCACGGTGGCCAAGCGCGTGGGCCTGCGCGAAGCCAACTTCGAGCCCGCGCCCGAGGACGGTCCCGGTACCCGCGAGTTCTTCTTCACCCCGCGCAATCCAGGCGCCTTCGAGGTGGAGTTCTTCCTGGCCAAGGCGCTGTCGCCCGGCCTGGTGGACCGCTCCTTCAAAATCAACGTCACGGTCAAGCCCTGAGGGTCGTCGCCCGGAACAGGTTCCGGGGGGCGGCCGGTCGCCGGGGGGTTCCCGTCCGGCCGCTTCGGGCTTACCCGTTCCCGTAGCGGCCGAGCCGCGACCCCACCGTGAGCCTTTCTCAAGACCTTCTCAAGCAGATCCTCGCTGAAGCAGACCACCCGCTGGGCATCAAGGAGCTTCTCCGGCTCGCGGGCCTGCACCCCGGACAACAGACGGAGCTCAAGCGCGCCCTGCGCGAGCTCGTCCGTCAGGGGGACATCCTCAAGGACGGCAAGCGCTTCGTGCCCCGGCAGCCATCGCGGCGCGAGGCCGACGTGCGTGCAAGGGAGCAGGGCGCTCCCATGGCGTGGCGTCAGCGCGGCGCCGCCGGGCCCCACGAGGGCGGGCCGAATCGCGAACCTCGGCATGCCGGGCAGCGCGCGGCGGGCCCTGGCGGCTTCACGGCCCGCCGGCATGAGCCAGGGGCGCGCGGCAAGAGCGCGGGCTGGCAGGAGCGGGGCCCAGGGCGTGATCGCCGGGGCGCTTCGAAGCACGGAGGGGGCTTCCGGCAGGAGCGGGCGGAGTGGCCCGGCCGCCGGGGCCGTTTCAGCGACGTCGAAGAGGATGGCCTGCTGGAGGGCATCCTCCACGTCCACCGGGATGGCTTCGGCTTCGTGCATCCGCTGTCGGGGGAAGGGGACAACGTCTTCCTGCCGCCGCACGAGGCCCAGCGCGCGCTCGACAATGACCGGGTGGTGGTGGCCGTCTCGGGGCGGCCTCCGCGCCTGGAGGGCCGGATCGTCCGGGTGGTGCAGCGCCGTCGCGAGCTGGCGGTGGGCACCTACGTCGTGAAGGGCCGCTACGCCGTGGTGTACCCCACGGATTCGAGCTTGCCCGGCCCCATCCGCGTGCCGCTGACGCAGATGGCGCGCGAAGGGGACCTGGTGAAGGTCCAGCTGGGCATTGGTGCCCAGATGCTGGACCCGGACCGGGGGCTGCACGGCGAGGTCGCCGGCTCGCTGGGCAAGCCCGGCACTCCGAGCGCCGAGGTGTTGGGCGTCGCCTACTCGCAGGGGTTCTCCGACGAGTTCCCGCCGGAGGTCATGGCCGAGGCGGACCGCTACGCGGTGACGGTGACCGAGGAAGAGGCCCGCGGCGAGCACCGGCGCGATCTGCGCGCCATTCCCCTCATCACCATCGATGGTGAGGACGCGCGCGACTTCGACGACGCGGTCTGCGTGGAGGACCAGGCGGATGGGTGGCGGTTGGTCGTGGCCATCGCGGACGTGACGCACTACGTGTGGGAAGGCAGTGCGCTCAACGCGGAGGCGCTGCGTCGCGCCACGTCCGTGTACCTGCCGGACCGGGTGCTGCCCATGCTGCCGGAGCGGTTGAGCAACGGCATCTGCTCTCTGCGCCCGGACGAGGACCGGCTGTGCATGGTGGCGGACATGACGTTCGACCGCCGGGGCCACCGTCGCTCCTACGACTTGTATCCGGCGGTGATGCGCAGCGTGGCGCGGTGCACGTACAACGAGGTGCAGGACGTCCTCGACGGCAAGGACGTTCCGCACCGCAACGCGCACAAGCCCCACTTCGAACGGCTGATGTCGCTGGCTCGCGCGCTGATGAAGATGCGCAAGGAGCGCGGCGCCATCGACTTCGACCTGCCCGAGCACAAGGTGGTGCTGGACGAGGAGGGCCTGCCCGCGCGCATGGACAAGCGCGAGCGCAAGGACAGCCACCGCCTCATCGAGGAGTGCATGCTCGCCGCCAACGAGGCGGTGGCGACCTTCTTCCAGGACGAGGGCCTGCCCACGGTGTACCGGTTCCACGGCGAGCCGGACCCGGAGAAGCTGGCCACGTTCGCCGCGCTGGCGGAGGCCTATGGCTTCAAGATGCGCGTCGAGGACGGCGTGTCGTCGAAGGAGCTGGATGCCTTCGTCAGTCAGCTCCAAGGTCACCCGGAGCAGCGGGCGCTGAACCAGCTCCTGCTGCGCTCCATGATGCAGGCCGTGTACACGTCGTCCCGTGTGGGCCACTACGGCCTGGCCGCCGAGCACTACCTGCACTTCACGTCGCCCATCCGCCGGTACCCGGACCTGCTGGTGCACCGGCTGCTCAAGGCGCACTGGGCCCGGAAGGGGCGCAAGCCTTCGCAGTCGATGCTGGAGCGCGAGGAGGACCAGCTCGAGGACATGGCCGCTCAGTGCTCCGAGCGTGAGCGCGCGGCGATGCAGGTCGAGCGGGAGGTGGTGTCCTTCTACGCGTGCCTGCTGATGAAGGACCGCGTGGGCGAGGAGTTCGCCGCCACCGTGGCCGCCATCACCGACTTCGGCTTCTTCGTCGAACTGGACGAGGTGCACGTCGAAGGCCTGGTGAAGGCCGAGACGCTGGGGCCCGGGGCGAAGCTGGACAAGCTGACGCACTCCCTGGTGTACGCGAATGGCCGCCGGGTGCGCGTGGGACAGAAGCTGCGGGTGCGGCTGACGTCCGTGAACGTGACGGCGAAGAAGATCGACTTCGAGGCGCTCCAGTTCGACGGCGAGGCGCCGCTGAGCCGTGTCGCGACGCGGGGCGAGCAGCCGCAGCGGCGTCAGGCATGGATGGCCGAGGCGCCGTCGCACCGCGAGCGGGATGGCCGGCGGGAGCGGGCAGGGCGCCCGGGCCGCCGCGAACGGGAAGCCGCCGCGAGCCGGGGCGCGCCCTCCGGGCATTACGAGGAGACGGGGCCGGGTCGCCCGCGCGGACGCTTCTCTCGCGAGGGCCGTCGTGAGGAGGCCGCGCCGCACCGGAAGGAGCCTCGGTTCCCGCCCAGGCCGCCAGAAGGACAGGAACCGCCTCGTGCCGAGTCGCCCGCGTGGCCCAAGCGCAGGACGTTCATCCGCCCGGAGCCGCAGGCACCGGCGCCCGTGTCCGCTGAAACGGCCGAGCCGCTTCCGCCCGAAGCGCCGTCCGCGCCCGCTCCGTGGGAATTGCCGGTGGGCGAAGACGCCGCTCGGTCTCCACACCCGGGTTTCGACCGGATTCGCGCGTTGGCGTCCCAGCGTCAGCGTGGGCCTGAATCCCGCGGCCCTTCTCACGGACGGTCGTTCCAGAAGCCGAAGCCGCAGGGCGGCCCAGGGCCTCGGTTCCCCGCGCCCAAGCCCGGGCGCGAGTCCGAGGACAACAGGGCATTCTCGATGGAGCCCCCGCGCCCGCCGCCCGAAGCGCCTGTCGAAGCGCCTCCGCCTGTTCCCACCCGGGCCGTGACGGAAACACCGATTCCCGTGGCCCCGGAGCCCGCGCGAGCCGAGCCCACGAGCGTCGAGCCGCCCGTGACTCCCGCGCCCGAGCCAGAGGCGGCTGCGCCCAAGCGGAAGGCGACGCGGAAGAAGGCCGCGGCGAAGGCAACGCGCACCCCGGCGCAGAAGAAGACCGTCGCGGCCGGCAGCGCTAGGCAGGCCGCCGCTACGAAGGCCAAGAAGCCCACCGCCAAGGCGAAGAAGGCCACCGCCGAGGTGAAGAAGCCCACCGCCGAGGCCAAGAAGCCCACCGCCGAGGCCAAGAAGCCCACCGCCAAGGCGAAGAAGGCTGCGCCTGCTCGGGCCGCCGCGAAGGCCACCAAGGTGGCTGCGACGAAGCCCAAGGCGAAGGCGCCGTCGAAGAAGGCCGCGAAGCCCGCCGTGGCGCGTGCCGCGAAGCCCGCGAAGGCTTCGGGAGCCGCGAAGAAGAAGGCGCCTTCGGGGCGAAAGAAGCGCTGAGACCGACGCGGGCCTCCTCCTTCAAGGGAGGCCCGTGACTTCAGGAGGCAATGTGAGCTTCGTCCGGCTGCTGGGTGTCATGCTCGCCATCGCGGGCGCCGTGTTGCTGTGGTCCGGGCTGAAGGCCCGGGACTCGCTCGCGGAGCGGGCCACGGAGTTGATCACCGGCCGGAACACCGACCGCACCACGCTGTATCTGGCGGGGGGCGGCGCGGCGTTGGTGGGCGGAATCCTGATGGTGCTCGCAGGCGGAGGCAGACGGCGCCGCTGAGCCGCGGGCCAGAAATCCAGATGGCCGCCATCGGCTGAAACACGAAGGGCCCGGAACCGGCTCGCGGTCCCAGGCCCTCGTGTACGTTCGTCAGGCTGCGGTGGGTTACTGCGCGGGTGCCGCCGCCGCCTTCGCGGCCTTCTGTGCCTCACCGAACTTCTTCGTCATCTCCGCGAACTGCACCTGGTACTCGTCCATGCGCTTCTGGTGCTCGTCGGCGCGAGCCGTCGCTTCGGCGACGACTTCCTTGTTCTTCGCGTTCTCGGCCGCCTCGGACAGCGCCATCTCCTTCTGCTGCCGCTCGAACTCCATCAGCCGGCCCATCACCACGCGCTTGTTGAGGTAGGTGTTGGCGGAGTTGGGGTTGATGGCGATGACCTGGTCGTAATAGCTGAGCGACTTCTCCAGGGACTCCTTGATGATGGGCGCGCCCATGGAGCGGGCGCCGCCGCGCTGCGCGTAGATCTCCGCGATCCACCCGAGCGACGCCTCGTCCTTCGGCTCCAGCTTGAGGGCCTCGTTGAAGTACTTCTCGGCGTCCTCGGTGGTGCCGCCGGTCATGTACATGCTGGCCAGCGTCCGGTAGATCTCCGCCTTCTCCGCGGGCGTCGTCTTGAGCTCGCCCATCTTCAGGACGGCCTCGGCGGCCTCGTTCATCTGCCCCAACTGCATGTGGGCGAAGGCCTTCTTCTCCCAGACCTTCTCCTGCTTGGGGTCCGCCTGGAGCGACAGCGCGTAGGCCGCGGCGGCTTCCTTGAACTCTTTCTTGCTCAGGTGGTCGCTGCCGGCGATGCGGTGCTTCTTCGCGGTGTCGTCCTCGGCCTTACACCCGACGACTGCGCCACCCAGCGTGAGCGCTCCGACCAGCAGACCGACTTTTCCCAGGCGCTTCATATCTGTGCCTCTCAAGATTCTTGAGGACCCACCCTCACGGGTCCTGATTTGCCGGGGAGCATACCCGAAGTCGAGCCGCCGCGGCCCTTTGCCCGATGGCCTGCTCCCTGTTGAGCAAGCAGGCCGCGCACCGGATGTCCCAGTGCGTCATGCTGTCAGCACGAGCTTGACCAGCTCTGGCGGGCTGCCGACGCGCATGGGCGGTCCCCAGAAGCCGCAGCCACGGCTGACGTAGATGTTCGAGTCACCGTGCGCGTACAGCCCGGCGGAGTGCTCCCACGCGAGACCAATCAGCATCGTCATGGGCACGAGCTGTCCACCGTGGGTGTGCCCCGAAATCTGCAGGTCCACGCCGCGCTCCGCGGCCACCTTGAAGTTCGCGGGTTGGTGCGCCAGCAGCACCGCGGCGCGGTCGGAATCCCGCCCCGCGAGCGCCTGCTCCAGGTCGTAACCCTTCTTGTTGCGCCGCCGGCCTCCGCTCCAATCATCCACGCCCACCAGGTCGAAGGATGCGCCCTTGTCCCCGATGGGGACGTGCCGGTTGCGCAGCACCGAGATGCCCAGTGACTCCAGGAAGGCCGACCACTCCTCGTCACCCGAGTAGTAGTCGTGGTTCCCGGTGACGAAGTAGCTGCCGTAGCGGGACTTCAGCGCGGCGAGCGCGGACACGTGGCCGCCCAGCGAGGCCACGTCGCCATCCACGAGGTCTCCCGTGATGGCGAACAGGTCGGGGCGCAGCGAGTTGGCCTGCTGGACGAGCGCGTCCATGTAGCGGCGCTGGATGAAGTGGCCCACGTGGATGTCGGTGAGCTGCACGATACTCAGCCCGTCCAGGGCCTTGGGCAGCTTGGGAATCCTCACCGCCACTTCAGTGATGAGCGGCGGCGAGAAGGCGCGCCAGCTTCCGTAGGCCGCCAGCCCGCCCCCCGCGACGAAGGCGGTGCCGGCCACGGCCTGGCCCAGGAATCGCCGCCGGTCCTCGTCCACGGTCGTGCTGGGTGCTGGCGTGGGAGGCGCGGGCGGGGCGTGCGGCTGCATCCGTCTCGCCAGGGCCGTGAGCCCTCGGCCGATGTCCGTCAGGAGCAGGGCGATGACGAGGCAGAGCGCCACGCCCATCCACGTGTACACCGCCATGGTGAGCAGCCCTTCGGCGCTCTCCGGAAGCAAGTCCAGCACGGTGCGCCGGTTCCCCAGCACGCCCGTCATCAGCACGAGCACGCCGATGGCCAGCAGCCGAGGCAGGCGGCCCCGCACCAGGGGGCGCACCAGCCGACGGTACAGATACAGGTGGCCCAGCACCGCGCCGAGCCCGATGAGCATCGAAAAGGAGAAGAGTCGCAGCGGCATGACGGAAGGGTCGCGGGGGCCTCACGGTACCACGGCACGGCTCGCGGCGAGTCTGGCGCCGGAGTGGCGAAGCGCCCCCCACGGGGGCCGGGCGGGCTCGCGGGGCGTCAGGGCGCCTGATAGAGGCACACGCGTCAGCCTGGGAGGACCATGGACATGGACAAGGTCATCGTCATCACTGGAGCAAGCAGCGGCATCGGCGCGGAGCTGGCGCGGCAAGCGGCCGGGAAGGGCGCCCGTCTGGTGCTGGCCGCGCGCCGCAAGGCGGAGCTGGAATCCGTGGCCGGACAGTGTGGACACGAGGCGCTCGCCGTGGTCACGGACGCGACCCGGCGCGCGGACATGGAGCGGCTGCGTGACGCGGCGCTCGCCCGATTTGGCCGCATCGACGTGTGGGTGAACAACGCGGGGCGGGGCATCACGCGCTCCGTGGCGGAGCTCACGGACGAGGACCTGGAGGCCATGTGGCGCGACAACGTGAACAGCGCCCTCTACGGGATGCAGGCGGTGTTGCCGCACTTCCAGTCGCGCGACGCCGGGCAGTTGGTGAATGTCTCCAGCACCTTGGGGCGGCTGCCCATCGTTCCCCACCGTTCGGCGTACAGCGCGGCGAAGCATGCGCTCAACGCGCTCAGTGCCTGCCTGCGCCAGGAGCTGCGTGAGACGCACCCGGGCATCACCGTGACGGTGGTGATGCCCGGCGTGGTCGCCACGGCTTTCGGGGACAACGCGCTTGGCGGAGGGCCCGATTCTCGGGGGCTGCCAGGGGCGCAGCGCGTCGAGGATGCCGCGACAGTCATCCTCGATTCCATCGAGCGTCCGCGTGCCGAGGTCTACACCCAGGCGGCGACTCAGGCCCAGGTGGAGCGGTACTACCAGGATGTGGAGGCCTTCGAGCGGGGAAGCACCTGACGCAGCCGAGCCGTCCCCGCGGCGACGTCAGAGCACCCAGGCACGCCGGGTGTTCACGTCGCTCTTGAAGCGGTGGTAGGGGTTGCCGGAGTCCTGCACGATGATGGTCTCCGACCCGTCGTCCAGGATGGCGGTGACCCGGATGTCGTTCAGGTTCCAGTTGTCACCCGTCTCAAAGGGGTTTGACTGCCCGGATTGAAACCGGATCGCGAACTCGCGCATGTTGCTGTAGAGGACGCCGCTGGGGAGCTCGACTTCCACGGTGCGCGTGGACCCGTTGGGCCAGTTCGCGCCGTTGTTCAGGTTCTGGCTGATGGAGATGTGGTTGCCATTGATCGCCGTGTAGCTGAACTCGGCGAAGGCGTTGCTCGCCTGGCGCAGGTCATCGCTCCCGGTGACGATGCGGACACGAAGGTGCGTCACCTGCCGGTCACCATCCACGGCCTGTGCCTTGCCAGGGGTCATGAGGAGCATGGCCACGGCCAGGGTGGCTGTGACGGCAGTCACGAAGCGCCTGGAATACGTGGTCAGGGTGGGGGTCGTGTTCATGTGGGACTTCTCCTTGCCAATTCGGAAGTGGGTATGTGTGTCATTGGCTCGCTGCACGACGCCCGCGAGCCGATAGGAACCCTGCCTTGGCGCGTTTCACGTGAACACTGCCAATCTTTTTGCACTGCCCTGACCTCGCGGGCGTGGGGCATTGCCATGGGATGGCGAGACACGCGGTGCTCATCCTGGTCGTGGCCCTGTTCCGCGCGGCGGCGTTCGCCGCGTCCCCACCCGAGGGCTTTGGCGGACATCCGGAGTCCCTGCGCATCCGGCTGGTGACGATTGGCCCCGGCGCGGACATGCACCAGCGCTTCGGTCACAGCGCGCTGTGGGTCGAGGACACGCGCCTGAAGACAGGCTTCCTCTACAGCTATGGCACGACGTCCATCGCGAATGGGGGACCGGTCCGCTTCCTCCTGGGCCGGCCGACGTTCTGGGCGGCGCGCCTGTCCGTGGAGCGGACCTTCCTGCTGTACCGCGCGCTGGCGCGGTCCATTGACGTGCAGGACCTCGTGCTCACGCTGGAGCAGCGCCAGCGGCTCCTGGCGCGGTTGGAGCGAGACGTCCAGCCCGCCTCGCGTGAATATGCCTATCATCCGCTCAGGGACAACTGCGCGACGCGTGTGCGGGACGTCCTTGATGAGGCATTGGGTGGCGCGCTTCGGGATGCGCTCACGGAGCCGGCGCGAGCCACCCAACGAGAGCTCCTCCGGAGATACATCCAGACGCATCCGGTGTCGGAGCTGCTCTTGATGTTGTGGCTGAACGACGCCGTGGACGCGCCCGCGACTCAATGGGAGGAGGCCTTCCTGCCTCGGGAGCTCGCCAGGCTGCTCGTGGGCGTGTCCTACGTGGATGGCTCCGGCAGGCGCATCCCGTTGGTGAAGCGCGAGGGGGCCTCATCCCCGTCCACGGACGCGTCCGCTCCTGTCAACGCCGGCTGGGTAGGAACCTCCACTTGGGGGCTTGGCGCAGGAGGCGCGGCCCTGGCCCTCATCCTCGCGTTCCTGCGTGGGCGCGGCCCACACCGGATGTTCCAGATTCTCTTCGGCCTCTATCACGCCGTGTTCGGGCTCACGCTCGGCGCGGCGGGCGTGGCGCTGGGTGGGTTGATGCTGTTCTCCAGGCTCGATGTCATGCAGGACAATGAGAACCTGTTGCTGGCCAACCCGATTGCCTTCGCGCTGCTTCCGCTGGGCATCCTCATGATGTCCGGCAGCGAGCGCGCGGAGCGCTGGGCACGCCGATGCGTCTGGCTGCTCGCGGCGGGTTCGCTGCTCGCGGTGGTGCTCAAGCTCTGGCCCTCGTTCGACCAGGACAACCGCACGCCCATGGCCTTGTGGCTGGTGGCGAACCTCGGACTGGGGCTCGCTCACGCCTGGCGGTTGCGCCGGCCGTCCACGGCGCCCGCGCCTGCTGCCGGGGCGAGGGAAGGGGCCCGCGGCTCTACCCGCTGGTGGGCAGCGTGACTTCGACCCGCGCGCCTCCCTCGGGCGGGTTGCAGGCGCGCAAGGTGCCGCCGCTTGCCTCGACGAGCCCGCTCACCAGGAGCATGCCCAGCCCAGCGCCCTCTGGCTTGGTCGTACCGGCTCGGGGGCGTTCCCCCTCCAGCAGCCCCGTTCGGAAGCCCGGTCCGTCATCGCTCACGCTGAGCAGGACGCGGTGCAGCGCCGGGTTCGGCTCCACGCTGATTCGGACCGTGCGCGCGCCTTGCTGGCCATCACCCTCACAGGCGTTCACGAACAGGTTGGTGACCACGTGTGTGAGCCCTCGCTCTCCACCGACAATCCGGACGCTGACGTCGTTGGCGGCGGCACGCGCCAGGCCCGCTGTTCCTTCCAGCTCGAACCGGACCCGGGAGAACCTCGCCTGGACGACCTCCATGGCGCGGCGCAACGTGGCGCCCACGTTCACCGCCGTCGCATCTTCAATCACAGTCAGCTCGCTCAGGGTCCGAGCCTTCACGCTCTCGATGAAGCTGCTCAGCTCACCCAGGTCCTGGACCAGGGCGCTCGCATGGCCGGGCGCGCTGGCGCCCATGGGCTCGCGGAAGAGGAGGTCGGCGCGCAGCCTCGCCGCGGACAGCAACGTGCGCACGTCGTGGTGCTCGCGCAGCAGCGCGCGCAGGTTCGTGCGTGCACGCTCCATGTGGGCACTCGCGGTTCCGGCCTCCAGGACCAGTCGCCGTGCGATGCCACAAATCACCGAGGCGAAGACGCCCGCGCTGCCGATGAAGATGAACAGGAGCATCAGATCCTTCGCCCCGTAGGTGGCGTTCCTGGCATTGACGTGGAGGTCGAGCGCCGTCAGGCCCCCCATCAACAGGACGTTGGCCGCCGTCCCAATCCACGCAGCCCCGGGCGACAGCCGCAGCGCGGTGATGAAGGCCACCGCGATGGCCGCCGCGGGGTCCGGCATTCGCAGCAGCCCGGTGTAGTGGGGGCCATGCCAGAGCACCGTGGAGAGGAGGGACGCATGGGCGAAGACGGCGTCCAGCACCGTGGAGGCCACGAGCAGCTTCGCGCCGAACAGCCGCCGCCGAGCCGCCCACAGCGCCATCGCCGACACTGCGATGCTGCCCAGCAGCAGGGGAAGCTGGAGCCATGCCGCCGCGGCACCGCCCTCGGCGTGGGCTCCACCCAGCGCCAGGAAACGCATCAGGATGAGGGCACTGAAGACAATCCGGCCCACGCTGACCAGTGCTTCGCCCTCGTTCGAAGCGTCTGATAGCACCCGCTGCGCCATCTGCTCCATCGCGGGCGGTCGGGGACTCTCTGGCATTCATGGTAAATTGCCATGGGTGGGGCGGGTCCGACATCTCCTGGTCGTCGAGGACGCCACGCGTCTTGCGCGGGCGATCGAGGAGGCGTTGCGCTCTCGCGTCGAGCGGTGCACCCATGCAGCTTCGCTCGCCGCGGCGCGTCAGGTCCTCCAGCGTGATGCGCCCGACGCCGTCATCCTGGATGTCAGCCTTCCGGATGGGGACAGCATCGAGCTGCTGGCGCCGCTGTGTGAGCTGGAGCCGCTGCCGCATGTCATCGCCATCAGCGGGACGGCGACGGCGGAGCAGGCCTTCCAACTCGCGCAGGAGGGCGTGCGTGCCTTCCTTCCCAAGCCGCTGGACCTCGCGCGGCTGGAGGCCGTTTGGCTGGAGACGCTGGCGCGTCCCCCCGATCTGGTCACCGCGCTGCGGGCGAGCGCGGGACGCGTGCCTCTGCACGGCTTCGAGAGCCTCGTCCGCGACACGTTGGTGGACGAGGCCCTGGCGAAATCTGAAGGGAGCGTGCGCGGGGCCGCGAAGCTGCTCCGCATCTCGCGTCAGCTCCTCCAGCACATTCTCAGTGGCCGGAAGTAGACGCCCTGTCAGGTGCGGGCTTCCCGCTCTCCTCGGGCGCCCGCGCTCTTCAGGTCCTCGATGATGGCGCGGCTGAAGTCCTCGAGGTCGTCCGGCTTGCGGCTGGTGATCCAGTTGGCGTCCCGCACCACCGCCTCGTCCTTCACCTGGACATTGGGGATGCGGCGCAGGTCATGCTGAATCGTCGTCCACGCGGTGAGTGTCCGTCCGTCCAGGATGTCCGCGGAGATGAAGAGCTGGGGTCCGTGGCACACCGCCGCGATGAGCTTGCCGCGGTCATCAAACTCCTTCACGAACTGGACGAAGCGCTCGTCGGCCCGGAGGTTGTCGGGAGAGTGCCCGCCTGGGATGAGCAGCATGTCGAAGTCCTGCACCTGGACGTCGTCGATGCTCCGCTCCACGCGGAACGTCTCCTTGCCTTGCTTGCCGGCGACTTCCTCTCCGGCCTTCTTTCCGATGAGGACCACCTCGTGGCCCTCCGTGCGCAGCTTGTCGTAGGGAACCCGCAGCTCGGAGTCCTCGAAACCGCTCCCCACGATGCACGCGATTCGCTTGCCATCCGCCATGTCGTCCCTCCTCGAGTCAGGCCTGCAAACATGTGCACCCTGTGCAGTCCCGGCCCGGAAGAGGAGGGCTTGAAACGCGCTCGGGCGCCGTGCCCGCCGCCTGCTCGGCGGACGGGCTGGCGCCCGAGGCCAGGACTCCGGCTACTCGTAACGGAGCGACTCGATGGGCGCGAGGCTCGCCGCGCGCCGCGCCGGCCAGATGCCGAAGAACACCCCCACCGTCGCCGAGAAGGCGATGGCCACGATGATGGCCTCGGGTGCCACCACCACCGTCCAGCCCGCCATGCGCTGAAGCATCGCCGCGCCGCCCATGCCCAGCAGCAGGCCCAGCGTTCCTCCGGCCAGGCACAGCACCAGGGACTCCACGAGGAACTGGAGCATGATGTCCGTGCCAGTGGCGCCCAGCGCCTTGCGCAGACCAATCTCGCGCGTGCGCTCCGTCACCGACACCAGCATGATGTTCATGATGCCAATGCCTCCCACCAGCAGGGAGATGGCGGCGATGCCGGCCAGCAGCAGGGAGAACGTCTGCGTCGTCTCCTGCATGGTGTTGAGCAGCGAGGCCTGGTCGCGGATGTTGAAGTCCGCGGGCTGCTCCGGGCGCAGCCGGTGCTCGCGCCGGAGCTTCTGGTCGATCTCCGCCATCGCGTCGTCCATGGACGTGTCGCTCACGGCCTGCACCGCGATGGAGCGGATGCGGTCGCTGCCCATGACGCGGAACTGCGCGGTGGACAGCGGGATGTAGAGGCTCTCATCCGGGTTGTTGAAGCCCTGCGCGCCCTTTTCGGCCAGCACCCCGATGACCTCGAACGGAATGCCCCGGATGCGGATGGTCTCGCCCACCAGGGACGCGGTGTCCGTCAAGCCCAGCTGCGCACCGGCCAGGGCGCCCAGCACCACCACCCGGCGGCGCCCCTTGTCCTCCGCGTCCGTGAAGAGTCGGCCGTTCGTGATCTGCCCCTGGTTGACGAGGAAGTAGTCCGGCCAGGTGCCCACGACGGACAGGTTCGCGTTCTTCGCGCCGTACTCCACCTGGAAGCGCGACTCGATTTCCGGCGCCACGGCCTGGATGTGGCGCGCGTTCTCCCGCAGCGCCTCCGCGTCGTCGATGGTCATCGACGCCTGGGCGCGAATCATGCCGCCCGTGAACGCCTGACCCGGGCGCACCGTGAGGACGTTGGTGCCCAGCCCCTGGAGCCGCTGGGCCACCGAGCGCTGCGCCCCTTCGCCCAGCGCGACCATGGTGATGACGGCCGCGATGCCGATGACGATGCCCAGCATGGTCAGCAGCGACCGCAGCTTGTTGGCGAGGACCGCATCGAATGCGACCCGGATGATTTCACCCATGACGTGTCCTCCTGATGGGCCTGGGGGTTAGCGCGGTCCGCGCGGGCCACCACCCGCGCCGGGAATCACGCCGCCCGACATCTGGCGCATCCGCTCGGTGCTCTGCTGCTGCTGCTTCTGGAGCTTCGCCACCGTGATGAGCACCACCTGCTCGCCATCCTCCAGGCCACTCACCACTTCCGTGCTCTCCCAGTCACTCAGGCCCAGGGTGACGCGCCGGGGCTGCGGACCGGTGGGGCTCTGCACGAAGACGACGCCCTGCCGCGTGTCCGTCGCGCCCTGGACATCCTCGCGAGCCCGGCGGCCCGCGCGGCCCTGGCCTCCGCCGCCCTGGCCTTCACCCATGCCGCCCTGGCCCCTGGCGGGCACCGCGCCCGGCCCGGCGCCATTGGCCACCGCGGCGGTGGCGCCCGCGCCAGCTTCTCCCACGGCCGACACCGTCGTCGGTCCGGACGGCGCGCCCGGGCGGCTCGAGGCACCCGGCGGCCGCATCACCGCGCGCAGCGCTTCTTCGGAAACACCCACCGCGGCGGCCGCGGTCCGGGCGTCCCGCACGCCCACCACCGCGGTGTTGGGCACGGTGAGGGCATTGCGGCGGCGGGAGATTTCAATGGCCACTTCCGCGTTCATGCCCGGCCGCAGCAGGCCGTCCGGGTTGTCCATCCGCACCAGCACCGGGAAGAGGGTGACGTTCTGCTCCACCAGGGCCTGCGGTTCGATCTTCACCACCTCGCCGATGAAGGTGCGGCCCGGGTAGGCCTCCATGGTGACGCGCGCCTTCTGGCCGGGCTTGATCTGCCCGACGTCCGTCTCGTCCACCTTGGCGCGCACCTGCATCACCGACAGGTCCGCCATCTTGAACAGCGCGGTGCCACCGGACACGTTGTTGGTGGCGGAGGCGATGATGACGCCCGGCTGGATGGTCCGCTCCAGGATGGTGCCGGGGCTGCGCGCGACGATGGTGACGTCCCGGCTGCGCTCTCGCGCCAACTGGAGGTTCGTCTCCGCCCGCACCTTGGTGGCCCGTGCCGTCGCGGATGCGTCCACGGCCGTCTCGTATTCCTGCTGCGTGACGTAGCCGTCCTTGCGCAGCGCCTCCATGCGCTGGCGCTGGGCCTCCGTCGTGTTCAGCCGCACCCGCGCGGACTCCAGGTCGGCCTGGGCCTGCGCCAGCGCGTTCTGTACGTCGCGCGGCTCGATTTCCGCCAGCAGCGTGCCCTCGGCAACGGTGTCGCCCGTGTCGTAGTGGACCTTCAGCACTTCACCGGAGGCCTGGGACTTCACCTCCACGACGCGCAGCGGCTCCACCAGGCCCGCGGATTCGGCCACCACTTCCATGTCCCGGCGCTCCACCACGGCCACCGCCGCCGAGCGCTCGTTCGTCTTGGGCTCCTCGCCGCGCTGGGTGACGTACACCCCCGCGCCGAGAAGGAGCGCCGCGCTGCCTGAGATGATCCACTTCTTCGTCTTGCTCACGACGACCTCCCGTTCCCTGGCCCACGCAGCGAGCGTGGCGAATATTCAGTCCCGATTCCGCTCGTCCCGCTCGATGACGCCGTCCTTCAGGAACAGCACCCGCTGCGCATGCGCCGCGATGTCCGATTCGTGGGTGACGAGCATCAGCGTCTGACCCTGGCCATGCAGCTCGCCGAAGAGGGCCATGATCTCCTCACCCGTGCGGCTGTCCAACGCGCCCGTGGGCTCGTCCGCCAGCAGCAGGGCGGGCTGCGTCACGAGCGCGCGGGCAATGGCCACGCGCTGGCGCTGACCGCCGGACAGCTCGTTGGGCCGGTGGTCCATTCGCGCGCCCAGGCCCACCTTGTCCAGCATCGCCGCCGCGCGCTCGCGCCGCTCCTTCTTGGGGATGCGCGCGTAGATGAGCGGCAGGGCGACGTTGTCCAGCGCGGAGGCGCGGGGCAGCAGGTTGAAGCTCTGGAACACGAAGCCCAGCTCCCGGTTGCGGATGCGCGCCAGTGCGTTCTCAGACATGCCCGCCACCGGCTGGCCGTTGAGCCAGTACTGGCCTTCACTGGGGACGTCCAGGCAGCCGATGAGGTTCATGAAGGTGGACTTGCCGGAGCCGGACGGGCCCATGACGGCCACGTATTCATTGCGGCGGATGGTGAGGTCCACGCCGCGCAGCGCGCGCACCACCTCGGAGCCCATCGTGTAGTCCTTGCGCAGGCCCTCCACGCGGATGACCACGTCGGAGATGTCCCGCGCCGGGCCCGTGCCCGCCTGCTGTTGGGGATGGTTGGACGTGCTCACAGCGGCCTCCCCGCGAGCGCTTCCAGCTCCGCGCGCGCAATCCGGTAGTCGAAGCGGGAGGCCACCAGGTTGATCTCCGCCGTCACCAGGTTCTCCTGGGACGTCAGCAGCTCGATGATGGTCGTGGCGCCCAGCTTGTAGCGCTCCTGCTGCACCTTCAGGTCCTCCTGGGCCACCGCGACGGACTCCGTGGCCAGGGCGATGCGGTTCGACGCCAGCTTGAGCTGGTTCAGGGACGTTCCCACGCTCGAGCGCAGCGCGCGCCGGGTATCCGACAGCGTGGCCTGGGCCACCGACGCCTGCGTCCGCGCACTCACCACGCGCTCCTCGCGAACGAAGCCGTCGAAGATGGGGTAGGACAGGCCCATCCGGACCGACCAGCTCGTGCGGCCTCCGTTGAAGGCGGGCTCGTCATTGAACCAGTCATATCCGCCGGAGAGACGCACCGTGGGCAGGTAGGACGACCTGGCCACCTTCACGCTGGCTTCGGCCGCCCGAAGGTCCGCCTCCGCGGCCTGGATGGACGGCGCCTGGGCGGTGATTTCGTCCGTCAGTGCCTCGTCGGTGAGCGCGAAGGTGGACACGTCCTGGAGCTCCAACGGCTGCGCGTCCACCGGTCCGTCTTCACCGATGAGCCGGCCCAGCGACAGGGCCGCGGCGGCGTGCTGGGTCTGCGCGGAGAGCAGGGCCTCCTGCGCGGCGGTGAGGTCGTACTTCGCCCGCAGCACGTCGGAGCGCGTCGCCGAGCCTACCGCCAGTCGCCGATCCGCGGCCTCCGCGTTCTGCTTCGCGCGCTCGATGCGGGACCTTGCGACCTCTTCCAGGCCCCCGGCGCGGAGGACTTCGTAATAGGACCGCTCCACGTCGAGCACCGCGGACGCGCGCTGCGCGATCAGTCCGGCCCGCGCGGCGCTGGAGCGCGCCTGGGCCTGCTTGCTGGTGGCGCCACGCTGGCCACCGGTGAAGACGTTCCACGAGGCCGACAAGCCGGCGCTGTACGTGTCGCTGGGGGCGTTGAACACCGCGCCC
Source organism: Myxococcus sp. AB056 (assembly GCF_006547365.1). Classification (NCBI taxonomy): domain Bacteria; kingdom Pseudomonadati; phylum Myxococcota; class Myxococcia; order Myxococcales; family Myxococcaceae; genus Myxococcus; species Myxococcus sp. AB056. The sequence goes on from NZ_VHLB01000020.1 coordinate 50,171, forward strand.
GTGGTGGGGTCCAGGCGCTGGCTGCTGGCCAGCGAGGTGTTCGCGCTCGCGGACAGGTTGGGGAGGTAGGCTCCAAACGCGCTGCGCTCGGCGGCCCCTGTCGTGGTGACGGTGCCGGCGGCTTGCGCCACCTGGGGGCTCGTCTTCAGCGCCCGGGCGATGGCTTCCTCCAGGGAGACCGTCGTCATCGTCGTCGTTGCCTGGGCCAGACCCACGCCGGGCGCCGTCACCAGCCCGAGGAAGCCCAGGGCCAGGGCCGTCATCCGGTAGGGTTGCCGCTTCCACCACGGTGTCTGTGCGTTTTTCATCGCAAGCCGGGCCACTGCATTTGCCTTGCCACGGTCCAACCCATGGAAATGTGGAGGGAAAGTGGCGCCGGGCCTGCGGGAACCGCAGTGCGAGTGCGGATTCCGCACGCGATACCGGCCATCTTCGCATGCACGCCTCGGGGCCTCCCTGGGGCCCACGCGCGCGGGCCTGAACAGCGGGCCTGGGCCCCGTGATTGCACTGGGCAGGGCGACCTGTGGGCGCGCCGAGGTTTCGCGCCTGCTCCTTCGCCCTGCCAGCGGCCACGTGGCCGCCCTCCACCCCCAGGAGAACGCCCCATGCACCCTCTCATGCTCGGACGACCGACGGCTCTCGAGGCGCGCGGCACCGACAGAAGAGAGTGCGGATTCCGCACTCCACATGCAGAGTTCGCAGCCTGTGGAGGTGTGCGATGGAGTTGGAGTCCCCACGGCGGAGGTCGGCGGTGAGCGGCGCTCCCTGGTGGCGGCCGCTTGGGCCTCGAGCGCCCTGGGTGGCGGCGGTGCTCATGTGCGCGGTGCTGATGTCCGCGGCGCTGTTCATCCGGAACACCGCGCTGGAGTCGTCCGCCCTGGTCACCCGGGGCATGGCCAACGTCATCATGGTCGCCGGCTTCGAGGCCTTCCGCGACACGGAGGGGCTCCCGGACTCGTCCGCGCTGGACGCCTTCCTGGAATCCCACCGGGAGGGCGGCCTGCGCTACGTGGCCGTCATGGATGACGACCAGGTGCTGGCGTCAGCCGGGGAGGTGAAGCTGGGGCGGCTTCTCTTTCATGAGGGCTCGCCGCTGGTCGTCGAAGGGGGACGCGCGCGCCTGGTCAGCCGTCTCCGCCGGCCCCGTCCCGCCTACGGTCCCCTGACACACGAGGAGGTCCGCGCCATGGCGGCGCAGGGCGATTCCCAGGAGCCGCGCAAGCACCTGCGCATGGTCTACGAGTTCGAGCCGCTCACCGCCCTGGCGTTGGAGTCGCGCTCGCAGCGTCTGCTGGGCGTGGCGGTGGCCTCGTGCGTGGGCATCCTGGCGTTGGCCTTCGCCTTCTCGCGCTCGTTGGCGCAGCGGGAGGCGCTGTCGGAGGAGCTGGAGCGCGGCCGGCGGCTGGCGGCCCTGGGCACCATGTCCGCGGTGCTGGCGCATGAGCTTCGCAACCCGCTGGCCTCGCTCAAGGGGCATGCGCAACTGCTCGCCGAGCGCGTGGAGCGTGACGCCGTCCTGGCGCCCAAGGCGGACCGGGTGGTGTCGGAGGCCGTCCGGCTGGAGCAGTTGATGAATGACCTGCTGGGCTTCGTGGCCAGCGGAGAGCTTCGCCGCGTGGAGGCGGACCCCAACGACGTGCTCCGCGCGGCGGTGGAGAGCACGGGCGCGGCGCGTGTGGAGGCTCGCTATCTGCCGGACCGCACGCCCTTGCCTTTGGACGCGGGCCGGTTGCAGCAGGCGCTGGAGAACGTGCTGCGCAACGCTGTCCAGGCCAGCCCCGAAGGCAAGCGCGTGGAGGCGACCGTGGAGCGGGAGGACACGTCCCTGGTGTTCACGGTCAAGGACCACGGGCCCGGCATCGCGGCGGGGGAGGAGGAGCGCATCTTCGAGCCCTTCATCACGGGCCGCGTGCGCGGCGTGGGCCTGGGGCTGGCCATCACCCGCCGCATCGTCGAACTGCACGGCGGCACGGTGAGCGCGCGGAGCCATGCGGGCGGCGGCGCGGAGTTCCGTCTCACCGTTCCCGCGAGAGGAGCCTGAGCCATGGCGCGAATCCTGGTGGCGGATGATGAAGAGGGCGTGCGCTCGTTCCTCGCCGAGGCGCTGGAGTACGAAGGTCACTCGGTGACGGTGGCCGCCGACGGTGAAGAGGCCGCGCGGCTGATGGCGAGGCAGGGCGTGGACCTGTTGCTCACGGATCTGCGGATGCCTGGGATGGATGGGCTGACCTTGCTGCGCAAGGTGCGCGAGGAGCAGCCCGACGTGGAGGTGGTGGTGCTCACCGCCGTGGGTACGGTGGAGAGCGCCGTGGCGGCGATGAAGGCGGGCGCCTTCGACTTCCTGCTCAAGCCGGTGGGCAGCCCCGCCGAGCTGCGCCTGACGGTGGCGCGGGCCCTGGAGCGGCGCGCGCTGCTCAACTGGAAGACGGAGGCGCGACAGTCGGCGGGCGAGGTGGAGCTGAGCTGGGGGGCTCCCGCCATGCATCCGGTGGTGGAGGCGCTCCGGAAGGTGTCGCCCACGCAGGCCACGGTGCTGTTGGTGGGGGAGAGCGGGACCGGCAAGGAGGTGACGGCGCGGGCCCTGCACCAGTGGAGTGAGCGCGCGGACGGGCCCTTCGTGGCCGTCAACTGCGCGGCGCTGACGGAGACGCTCCTGGAGAGCGAGCTCTTCGGCCACGAGAAGGGCGCGTTCACCGGCGCGGTGGCCCAGCGGCGCGGCCGCATCGAGCTGGCGCAGGGAGGCACCTTCTTCCTGGACGAGGTCGGCGAGCTGAAGGCCGAGCTCCAGGCCAAGTTGCTGCGCGTCCTCCAGGAGCGCCGCTTTGAACGCGTGGGCGGTACGCGGACCTTGGAAGCTGACGTGCGCTGGGTGGCTGCCACCAACCGCGACCTCAAGGCGATGATGGCGCGCGGTGAGTTCCGCGAGGACCTCTACCACCGGCTGGCCGTGTTCCCCATCCGGCTGCCATCCCTGCGCGAGCGGCGCGAGGATCTACGGCCGCTGTCGGAGCTGCTGCTGCGCCGCATCGGCGACGAGCTGGGTCGTCCGGGCTTGCGCCTGTCACCGGAAGCCGTGGCGCGGCTGGAGGCGTTCACCTGGCCGGGTAACGTCCGCGAGTTGCGCAATGCGCTCGAGCGGGCCGCCATCCTCGCGGATGGGCCGGTGGTGGAGCCTCGGCACCTGTGGCTGGATCCGACGGGCGCGGCGGGGCCCGTGGTGGATGCGCCCGTCTCGGAGGGGGGCCGGCTTCCCAGCCTGACGCTGGAGGAGCTGGAGCGACGGGCCATTGAGCAGGCCATCGCGGACGAGGCGGGGAACCGCAAGCGTGCCGCGCAGCGGCTGGGGATTGGCTTGCGGACGCTGTACGACAAGCTGCGGCGCTACGAGTCGCCCTGAGCGCATCGAGCGGCGCGGAGAAGCGACTCCGCGCCGCGCGCCCCGGCAACCTACGCGGGGGTCACGGAGGGCCGTGGCCCTGCCGCACCGAGTTCAGCTCCACCGCGGTGGCGTAGATCTGCGCCCAGGAGCGGTACTTGAAGCGGTTCAGCGCGCCCTTCTGGTCGTTCGCGTAGTCGAACATGTCCTTGCGGAAGAGGGCGTCGGCGGCCTTGCGCGCATCGGGGCCGAGCGGCGTGCCCTTCTTCTCGAAGTAGCGCAGCAGGTCGTAGCCGTAGTCGTGCGTCTTGGCCGCGGGGTCGAACTCCTTGTCCGGGCCGATCTTCAGCGGGACGGAGGCGTAGCCCAGCGGGTCCTGCATCCGCTGACCGTGCGGCGTCTGGATGGCATAGGGCTTGTAGCCGATGACCTGCTCGAAGTCCGCCGGGGGAGGGCGGGCGCCGGTCAGGTACTCCATCATCAGCTTGCCATGGTCGCCCGCGGGCGCCGCACCCACCTTCGCCGTGCGCTGGAGCGCCGTCGTCGTGTTGCTGAACGAGTCCTTCTGGTGGATGGCCGCGGGGGCCGCGGCGGCGTTGGGCTTCTCCGCGGCGGGCGACTCCGAGGGGGAGTTCGCCGGGCGGCGGGCCGAGACGGGGGCGTTGCGAACGAGCATGATGAAGTCCGGGGGAAAGCTTCCTCTCAGTTTGTCGCAGTTTGTAGACTTGAAGTTGCGTGGAAATGACCGACGCACCGCGTGGTGCCAGGAGAGCTCAGTGGGAACGGACCTTTATCGCGACGGAATGGCCCGGTTGGACGCAGGGGATGTGGGCGAAGCCCGCCGTCTGCTGGAAGAGGCGCTGCGCAAGTCCCCCGGAGACGTGGCGGTGATGCACGGATTGTCTCGCGTGTTGGATCTGGCGGGTGAGCGCGCACGCTCCGTGGAACTGCTGGAGCACGCCCATGCTCGGGCACCGTCGGAGCCGGGCCCGGCGCACGACCTGGCCATGGCGCTGCTGGAGCGGGAAGAGGACGTACGCGCGGTACAGGTTCTCACGCCTGTGTTGGAGGCCCACCCCGAGGACACGCGGGCGCACCTCTTCATGGCCATGGCCCTGGCGAAGTCGGACGCCGCGCGTGCTCGCGTTCACACCGCGAAGGCCCTGTCGGACTCGGATCCCGACGTGAAGCTGCAGGCCCAGGCCCTGGACGACGTGCTCGCGGAGCACCAGCGCGTGTCCTGAGCCGCGACACGCGCGGAGCGATGCCCGGACCGAGCTACCAGGGCATTGCTTCGATGGCGTCCACCATCTTCGCGACGTCGTAGGCGTAGAATCCCGCCGCGTTGAGATTGTTGAGCTCCCCGACGTACAGGCTGCCGTCGTGCATGAAGACGTCCAGGACGTAGGCCCGGTCTGGCGTCCAGGTGTCGGCCATGGCCTGGGCGAAGTCGCGCACGTCGGGCTCGACCTCGGGAGACGACGCAACGCGGTCCCCGAGCTTGTACCGGCTGCCAGTGACGACACGTCCGTCGACGACGACCATGCGGTACTCACGCTGGATGTGTTTCAGCGGGCTGACGGCCACCCAGGTGTCGGCATCGACCGTGGCGCCTTCGCCCAATGCGAGGGCGCTCGCCCGCCACGCGTTGAAGTCGTCCCACGTGGTCACCATGCCGGAGAAGGACTTGTCGTCCAGGCAGGGGCGGATGAAGAAGGGGCCCTCCCTCGGTGGAACGTCCCCGAAGCGGTGGACCTGGGCATCGGCGTTGAGCAGGTGGTGGCCCAGTTTCTCGCGCCAGATCCGGAAGTCGAAGTTGTCGTTGAGGAACGCGCCCGGCGTCCAGCCTCTCCGCTTCGCGTAACGTGTCAGGCTGAGGGAGCCCATCACGATGACGGGCCCGTCGACGTCGACAGTCGGCTCGACACCGCCATCGAACGGGATGACCTTCACGACGGTGTGCGGAATCTCGCCGCGCCGCAGCACGCCCATCAGCGTGTGGAAGCCCGGCTCGTTGAACAGGTTGTGCTGGACGACCCAATGCATGGTGGCCTCGGAGAAAGGCGTCGGGACGTTCGCGGTGTGCGCCAACTGACGGCTTTCCGCGTGAGCCGGGTATCTGACGACACTGCCGTGATTTCACCCTGTGCCAGGGGCTCGGCTGTGATTGAGGTCCCGGGCGGGTTGACACAGAATCCAGCGCCATGACCGGCTCTGACCATCACGACCCGCTCGGACTGGAGTCCTCCGCGACGGTGTCGCTCGGCATGGTGCGCCACGGTGTGCCGGTGCCGGCGGTGCTCGCCTGTGTCCATCAGGAGTCCGCTGCGGCCATCAACGATGCGCAACTGGCACTGCTCCATCCGAACGAGCGGGCTCGACTGGAGGGCTTTCGCGCGGACTCGCGGCGGCTCGGGTTCTTCTTGGGGCGCTACGCAGCCAAACGCGCCCTCGGCGGGCTCGGCATCCAGGTACCGATGCACGCGGTCGAAATCGCGCCCGGCGTCTTCGAACATCCGGTGGTCAAGGGCGCGGGAGGGGATTCGCCCGTGGTCTCTCTCAGCCACGCGCGCTCGGTGGCGGCAGCGGTTGCGTGTGGGCCGGAGCACATCGTTGGCGTCGACGTCGAGCAGCTCTCTCCCGAACGGACGGACGTCTTCGAATCCGTGATGCCGCAGCGCGAGCTGGCCATGGTCCGTCATGCTCCCGGTGGCGGCGAGCTGGCGGCGAACGTCATCTGGGCCATGAAGGAAGCGCTCTCCAAGGCGTTGCGCTGCGGGCTCACCGCTCCGTTCGAGGTCCTGGAGGTCGACGCCTTCGAGGGGCATGTCGCGGGAGGCTACGGCTGCCTCTTCCGCAACTTCGCCCAGTATCGCGCCCGTGCCTGGGTGCTCGGCGGATACGTGCTCGCGGTGGTGTCGCCCAAGCACTCGCTGCTCCATGTCGCACCGGCGGACCTGGAGCGCATCCGCCAGGTGTTTGGTCGCGACGTGTCTCGAAGCTAGGCCACCAGCTCCGTCGCCGCGCCTGACATGCGCTGGCGCCGGCGCAGCTCCAGTGCTTCAAGCTCCAATTCGTGGGCGCCGCGGAGCCGCTGGCAGTCGCGCGGGCTGGCCTGACAGACGAAGGGCCGGAGGCAGCCATTTCCAGCCACCTCCGGCCCTGGATGCTTCAGTCCGTATCGCGGGTGCGGTCAGGCGCGCAGGGCGACCACGGTCACCCCGTCGCCGCCTTCGTGGCCTTCACCCGGCCGGTACATGCGGATGTACGGAGACGCGGCAAGGTAGTCACGGATGGCCTGCTTGAGCGCCCCCGTGCCATGGCCATGGATGACGAGCGCGGCGTCTTCTCCGCTGCGCATGCCGCGGTCCAGGAACGACTCCAGCTCCGCCAGCGCGTCGTCCGCGCGCATGCCGCGCACGTCGCAGCGGAAATGGGTGGCTTCCACCTCGGAGGGGGCCGCGGAGGCCGCGCGCTTGAGCGCCGCATCCTGCTTCTGCCGCTCCGGGAACTTCGCCTGCTGCGGCTTGCGCGTGCGCGCGCCCGACAGCTCCGTGATGGGCACGCGCATCTTCAGCGCGCCACCCGCGGACACCACCGCGTGGTTGTCCGCCAGCTCCAGGATTTCCACATCGCGGTTCAGTCCCGAGTGGTGCACCCAGGCGCCCACCTTCAGGTTGGCCGGGCCAGGTGCTTCCACCTGGAACAGCTCCGCCTTGGCGGCCTGGGCGCGCTTCAGCGCCTCGTCCGCGCGCTGCTGGAGTTGCTGCCGGGCCTCGGCGAGGGCTTTCTCGTTCTGCTCGGCTCGAAGCTTCGTCAGCAGCTTCTGAACTTCCGCCGCCGCGTGCTCGCTCGCCGCGTGTACGTCGTCGTTGAACTGCATCATCCGGGCGCGACGCTCGCGCTCGAAGGACTGCTTCTGCTTCTCCAGGTCGGCCCGGAGCGCCTCGGCCTCCTGGGCCGCCACGCGAGCGCGTTCCAGCTCCTCGTAGAGCTTGCGCCGTTCCTCCTCGGCCGCCGCCAGCGCCTTGGTGAGCGGACCGCCGGCACTGACGGACAGCTCCCTTGCGCGCTCGCACACGTTCTGGGGCAGGCCCACGCGCGCCGCCATCTCGATGGCCGACGACTGGCCCGCGGCGCCAATCTGGAGCCGGTAGGTGGGGGCCATGCGTTTCGAGTCGAAGCCCACGCGCGCGTTGAGGAAGCGCGGGTCCATGTGCGCCAGCGCCTTCAGCTCTTCCAGGTGCGTGGTGACGAGCACCACCACGCCCTTGGACATCAGCTCCTCCAGCACGGCGATGGCGATGGCCGCGCCCTCGCGCGGGTCGGTGTCCGCGGCGATTTCGTCGATGAGGACCAGCGAGCCCTCGCCCACGGCGCCGATGATGTCTCGCAGCATCACCACGTGCGCGCTGAACGTGGACAGGCCCTGCTCAAGGTCCTGCGCGTCACCCACGGTGGAGTGGACGGAGCGGTACAGCGGCATCCGGGAGCCTTCGGCCACCGGAATCGGCAGGCCGGCGCGGAGCATCAGCGCGCAGAGGCCCACGCCCGTCAGCGTCACCGTCTTGCCGCCCGCGTTGGGGCCGGAGACGACCAGGGCCTTCGCATCGCCCGTGAGCGTCACGTCGTTGGCCACCACCTCGGCGCCCTTGAGCACCAGGCGCGGGTGGCGCAGTTCCCGTAGCTGCATGTCCGTGACGTTCTCGAAGGCCGGCATGCTGGCGCCCAGGTCCGCGGAGAGGATGGCCACGGATTCGGCCTCGTCCAGCTCCGCCACGGCGTCCAGGCCCTCCAGGATGCGCTCCGACTCCCGGCCGAGCTGGTCGCTCAGGGCCTGGAGCACCTTGCGCTCCTCCTCGGTCACCTCCGACTGGGCGATGGCGAGGTCGTTGCCCAGGCCCACCATGGCCTGGGGCTCCGTGAAGAGCGTCTGGCCCGTCTGGCTGGCGTTGTGGACGATGCCGTCCACTTCCGAGCGGTAGTTGGCCACCACCGGCACCACGTAACGCCCGTTGCGGATCGTGTAGTAGTTCTCCCGCAGCTTGGGGAGGAAGGTCTCATCGTGGAGCATCTCCTCGAGCCGCGACTTGATGCGGCGATGGAGCCCACGTGCGCGGTCCCGGGCTTCGCGCAGCTCCGGGCTGGCGCGGTCGGAGATCTCTCCGTCCGGTTCGAAACACTGGTCGATGCGGCGGGCCAGCGGCTCCAGCGAGGGCATCCGGCGGGCAATCTCCACCAGCCGGGGGACGCGGGCCCGGCGTTCGTCCAGTGCCTCGCGGGTGCGGACGAAGGCGAACAGGAGCTGCGCCGAGTCGATGAGTTGGCGGGGCTCCAGCATGCCGCCCTTGGCCGCATGGCCGATGGGCGTCCGCAGGTCCGTCACGCCACCCAAGGGGAGGGAGAACTGCTCCTGGGATAACGAGCGGGTCTCGGCGACGAGCGCGAGGGCCTCCGCCACGGCCTCGGGGGTGGCCAGGAACGGCCGGGCGAGCACCCGCTCCCTGCCGGGCTCCGTCCGGCAGCGTTGCGCCAACGCGCGGAGCACATCCGCGAAGCCCAGGTCTTCCAGCGTTCTTTGCGATATCTGCACGGTCATGGGTTTCATGCGCGGCCGTTCGGCCGTCAAGAGGATCTATTGAGGCGCCCGGGTCGGCTCTGCTATCAGCCGCACATGAGGTGGGTCATCCTGGTGGCTTTGCTGGCGGGCGCGACTGACGCAGCGGAGCCTTCTGCCCTGACTCCGGCCTCGTCACGGACGGTGGTTTCGCTCCCGGAGGCCCTGGCCCTGGAAGCGGATGGGAATGATGTGGGCGCCCTGGCCGCGCTGGAGGCCCTGGTCCGGGCTCAACCCGCGTGGGAGCTGCCCCGGTTGGAGATGGCCCGGCTGCTGCTGAAGACGGGAGGCGCGCTGGATCAGGCGGAGTCCCACCTGAGCGCCGCCCTCCAGCAGGCTCCCAATAATCCCCGCGCTTGGTACCTGCGGGGATTGCTGTGGGAGGAGCGGGATGACCGCCGGCAGGCCGTCCAGGCGTACGAGCAAGCCGTGCAACTGCGCGCCTCCTACGAGGAGGCCCGCTTCCGGCTCGGGACGCTCTGGCTGGACATGGGGGACCTGCTCAAGTCGGAGTTGCACCTGCGTTACCTGGCGCGGCTGAAGCCGGAGTGGGTGCAGGTGCGCCTCCAACTGGCGGAGGTGCTGGAGAAGCAGGAGCGCCTGCTGGACGCGGAGAAGGAGCTGCTGGCGGCGCGAGGCTTCCAGCCGGCCAGTCCGCTGGTCCTCCGGCGGCTCGCCGACTTCTACACGCGCACGGGGCGGCCCCAGCTCGCGGAGCGGGTCCGCGCGGCGCTGGAAGCCCCTCCGAAGCGGCGAATGCGTGACCTCAAACCATCACGTCGCTGACAGCGAGCGGTCATTTGGTACGCAGTTGCGATTGCACCATCGACGGTGGCGCATACACTGCGCGGGCTTTGAAGACCGCCAACCTCGCCATCGTCTTCACCGACATCAAGGGCTTCACCGAGCGGACCAGCCGGCAGACGCTGGAGGAGAACCAGCGCCTGCTCCAGGTCCACGAGGCCCTGCTGGCGCCGCTGTTCAAGGCGTTTGGCGGGCGCATCGTCAAGTCCATCGGTGACGCGTACCTCGTCACCTTCGAATCGCCCACCCAGGCGGTGCTTAGCGGCATCGCCATCCAGGATCGGCTGTGGCACCACAACCGGACGGTGGAGGTGTCGGAGCAGATTCACGTCCGCGTGGCCATCAACGTGGGCGAGGTGCGGCTGGACGGGAACGACATCTTCGGCGAGCCCGTCAACATCGCCGCCCGGGTGGAGGGCATCGCCGAGGCGGGCGAGGTGTACTTCACCGAGGCCGTCTACCTGGCGATGAACAAGGCCGAGGTGCCTTCCAAGGAAGTGGGCGCCTACGAGCTGAAGGGCATCCCGGGGAAGATTCGCGTCTTCCACGTGCCCCGGGCGCCGTACCGCGTGGAGGCTCCCGCGCCCAGCGCCATCGCCGAGACGCCGGGCTCCGAATCGATGCCGCCCTTCGGGAACCTGGCCCTGTCCCGCGTGTCGGAGGCTTCGTCACCGGGGGCGCAGGTGGACCTGTCCGTGCTGGGGCAGCGGGCCGCGGCGGGCGCCGCGGTCATCAGCCAACGCGCGGCCGCGGGTGCCACGGTGCTGGGCCAGCAGGCCGCGGAGCTCGGGCGGCAGGCGCGCACGGTGGGCGGTTCTCTCTTTTCGCGCGGCATGGCGACGCTTCCGCCGCAGGTCCAGAAGCACCGCGCGCTGGTGGGCGTGGGCGCGGCCGTCGTGCTCGCGGGCGTCGCGATGCTGGCGTTCAGTGGCGACGAGACGGTGCGCGCCATCAATGCGGTGGAGCGGGCGCCGGAGGAGGAGCGGACCGCGCTGGCCAAGGACGTCCGGACCCTCATCATGAAGGAGGAGGACTCCGGGCGGCGCAACTTCCTGCTGGGCCGTCTGACGGAAGCGACGGGCAAGCCCGATGACGCGCTGAAGGTCTACGCCACGGCCGTGAAGGCCGGCAGCCGCGCCGCGGAGGACCGCCTCATCGAGATGCTGTCGCATGCGCGATGCGACGTGCGCTCGGATGCCGCGTCCACGGTAGGCCGGCTCCAGTTGAAGCGGGCGGTGAGCGCGCTGGAGGACCTGAAGTCCGACGGCGGGCCCGATGACGGGGTGCGGACGGGCCTGTTCGGCATTTCCAAGTGCGACTCGAAGGTGGCCGCGGACAACGCGCTCAAGGGCTTCAAGGAGCGTTGATGTGCCGGCCCTCGGGGCTGGCTGAGGAAGGGAACGCCGTGACGAAGGTGAAGACGGGACTGGACGTGTGGGTGGAGCAGGGCTTCTCCGCGTTGAAGGGCAAGCGCGTGGGCGCCATCGTGAATCCCACCAGCGTGGATGCTCGCTTCCGCCACCTGGCGGACCTGCTGTCGGGCGCGGACGGCGTCACGCTGGCTGCGCTCTTCGGTCCGGAGCACGGCATCCGGGGTGAGGCGCAGTACATGGTCGCCGTGGACGAGGCGAAGGACCGCCGCACCGGCGTGCCGGTGTACAGCCTCTACGGCTCCACCTTCGAATCGCTGTCGCCCCGGCAGGAGTCACTCCAAGGGTTGGACGCGCTCGTCTTCGACATCCAGGACGTGGGCAGCCGCTACTACACCTACGTTTACACCATGGCGCTGGCCATGAAGGCCGCGGCGAAGGCCCGCGTGCCCTTCTACGTGCTGGACCGGCCGAACCCGCTCAATGGCGTGGCGATGGAAGGCAACCTGGTGGGGGAGGGCTTCCGCTCCTTCGTGGGCCTGTACGCGCTGCCCAACCGCCACGGCATGACGGCGGGGGAGCTGGCCCGCCTCTTCAACGTCCAGGAGGGCTTCGGCTGCGAGCTGACGGTGGTGCCGTGCGAAGGCTGGCGCCGCGGCCAGTTCTGGTCGGAGACGGGGCTGCCCTTCATCTCGCCGTCGCCCAACATGCCCACCGCCGACACCGCGCTGGTGTACCCGGGCATGTGTCTGGGCGAAGGCACCAACGTCTCAGAGGGCCGTGGCACCTGCCGCCCCTTCGAGCAGTTCGGGGCGCCGTGGGTGGACACGGACCAGTTGCTGGCGCGGCTGGCGAAGGAGGAGCTGCCCGGGGTCGCCTTCCGGGCCGTGGGCTTCACGCCGACGTTCGACAAGTACACGGGGCAGTCCTGCAACGGCGCCTTCATCCACGTGACGGACCGGGAGGCCTTCCAGCCCCTGCGCACCGGCGTCGCCATCTTCCAGGCGCTGCATGACATTGGCCCGGGCTCGTTCGATTGGCGCGCGGATGCCTACGAGTTCGTCGAGGACGTGCCGGCCTTCGACCTGCTCTGCGGGACGGACCAGGTGCGCCGAGGCATCGAGGCGGGGTGGCCGCTGGAGCGGTTGCTGGAGGGGTTCTCCGCTCAGACGGAAACGTTCGCACGTCACAGGACGTCCTACCTGCTATACGCTTGAGGCGTGATCGGCGTCTTCTCCGACAGTCATGGGGACCTCGAAGCCTTCGACGCGGCCTACGAGCTGCTGCGCTCCAAAGGGGCGCGGCGTTTTCTCTTCGCGGGCGCGCGCTACACGGACCTGGATGAATGGGTGCTGTGGCGGCGGCAGAAGAGCCGGGGCGGGCGTGAGTACTCGGACGCGGACTTCCTGGCGGACGTGACGAACTGGCTGGGCAGTCAGGACGCGCTGCCCCGCACGCCGTCGCGCGCGGAGGCCCCGGCGGACGTGGCGTCGGAGGACGACCGCCGGCTCGTCATGGAGCGCTTCATCCGCGTGCCCGAGCGCGAATCGCTCCAGTACAGAGACCCCTCCATCAACAACAAGGTCATGGACCTGATGGGGGACACGCTGTGCTGCGTGGTGCACGACAAGAACGATTTGACGCGGGATGACCTGCTCAACGCGCTGCTTTTCGTCCACGGCAAGGAGCCGGAGCCCAAGGTGGTGCAGATTGGCCCGCGCTACTTCCTGACGCCGGGGCGACTGGTGGGCGCCGCCGAGCAGACGTGCGCGCTCCTGGAGAAGGTGGACCGGAACCTGCGCTTCTCCGCGTTCCGTCTGGATGGGCACGCGATCGTGGAGCCCCAGGTCATCGTCCTGGAAAAGAAGTCCCCGAAGTTGTCCCTCAAGTGACGTGAGGCCCGCCGTGCAGGTCGCGCTCCTCGGAGGCTCGTTCAACCCGCCCCATGTGGGGCACCTCATGGCCGCCACGTACGTCCATGCCACCCAGGACGTGGACGAGGTGTGGCTGATGCCGTCCTGGCAGCACCCATTCGGCAAGCAGATGGAGCCCTTCGAGCATCGCGTCGCCATGTGCGATGCGCTGTGCGCGGAGACATCAGGCTGGCTGAAGACGAGCCGGATCGAGCAGGAGCCGGGGCTCTCCGGCCGCACGGTGGACACGCTGACCCTGCTGGTGGCGCGGCATCCGGACATCCGCTGGTCGATCATCATCGGCAGCGACATCCTGCGCGACCTTCCGCATTGGAAGGACTTCCACCGCATCGAGGAGCTGTCGCGGGTGATGGTGCTCAACCGCGCGGGGTACCCGGCGCCGAACACGTTGGGGCCGCCGCTGGCGGAGGTGTCGTCGACGCTGATTCGCGACCTGCTCGCGCGCGGCGAGGCTCCGTCGGACCTGGTGCCCGCGCGCGCCATTGCCTATGCGCGCGAGCACGGTCTCTATGGCCTGAAGCAGACGCCGTAGCGCCGCCGCCCCCCTCCGGGGGTTCTATTCCGTTGATACCTTGCGTAAAAACCAGGGCAGCTTGAAACTCGCGATGGCCGTTCTTTCCTGGAGAAACATCGCATGAATTCAAAGCTCGTGTTCGCTGCCGTGGCCCTGCTGTCGACGTCTGCCTTCGCCGAGGAGGATCTCAAGCCCGCGCAGGAGGAGGCGAAGGCGTCGTTCGAGGAGAAGATCTCCGAGGCTTTGGCCGCCGCGAACGAGAAGTGTGGCACCAAGCTCACCGTCAAGACCGACTTCCAGAACTTCAAGCCGGAGGCCTGGGCGAACTCGAGCTATGGCTCCTACTGTGAGGCGGCCATCAATGGGGTCACCAGCATGTGCGAGCGCCCGGCCTACAAGAAGGCGATTGCGAAGAAGGTGACCGGCGTGTCGTGCCTGTTCGGTGGCGTCAAGCCGCCTGAGAAGAAGGACGGCACCAACGACGCGACGCTGCGGAACCTCTCGCTCGACAAGGGCACGCTGACGTACCGCATGAGCGTGGACCACACGAACATCGAGGACAACACCAAGGCGACCCTCGAGAAGGCGCTGAACTGAGCATGGCGCGGGGGATGGCGATAATGCTCCTGCTGCTGTGGGCCCAGGGGGCCGTGGCGGCGGAGTCACTGGAGTCGTTGGCCCTCAAGGTCTATCGGGGCACCGACGGGCAGTCCATCGAGGTCGTGACGCTGGCTCCCCGGGAGGCGTCGGAGGTGGTGCTGCGGCTTCAGGGCACCGACTCCGAGCAGGATGGCCTCGCGGTGCGCGGCAAGGCCCGGGACACGGGGCGGGGTGTTGATTACGTCGTCCGTCATCGCGGCGCGGACTGGGTGCTGCTGTCCCAGCGCGCTGGTGATTACGAGGCCTTCGTTCCCGGGAAGCCATCCTTCCGCGTCAAGTTCAGCCAGGAGGCGACGGATAAGGCGTCTGCCTCCGAAGTGCTTTCCGCGCATCTGCTGCAACGGGAGTCCGGGCGGATCGCGGCCTTCGAGAAGAAGGCCTGGCCCCACCTGGAGAAGAAGTACACCGCGCGCGCCGCCGAGGCCATGGCGGCGCTGCGCAAGGCGTGTGGCACGTCACCGACCTTCACGTTCGACTGGAAGACCTTCGACGATGCGGTGATGGCGGAGCTGGACGTCTGGGCGGCGTGTGCGCCGCTCGCGACGCGGGCCCGGGCTCGCTGTGCCGCCTTGAAGGATGTCACGGTCCTCACCTGTCGCTTCGGGCCTGCGCTCGCGTTCGAGCGGGGGGCCGACGCGCTCATCTTCACCACCACTCGAGGGGGCGCGGCCGAGGGGCCCGCGTTCCTGAACGGGAGGCTCAAGTGATGCGTCGATTGCCCATGGTGCTGGCGTACCTCCTGGCGGCGCCGGTGCTGGCTCGCCCGGCCGCGACGCTCGAAGACCTCCGAGCGCTGGCCGTGCAGAAGTCCTGGGCGGAGCTGCTGGAGCGCGCGGAGGAGGTTCCTCCCGCCACGCGCTCCGACGCATGGCGCGCGCTCGTGACGGAAGCGGCGACGGCCGAAGTCGAATCGGCCGTGGCTTCGGACGACAAGGACCCGTTCGCCACCGCCCGGAAGGCGCGCGCGTTGGGGCAGCGGTATGCCTTACTCGCCAAGGCGCCCGGCTTCGCCTCGGCGCGCGATGCGCGAGGATTGAAGGACCTGGAGCGTTGCCTCGAGCTCGAGCGGAGTGGCTGCATCGACACGTACCGGGAGCTGACGGGTGACGCGAGCGCTGAGACGATGCTCCAGGCCGCGCGGCTCGTGAAGCGGGGCCACTTCGCCTACGTCGCGATGCCGCTCTTCGCCTCGGCGGTGCGAGGTGGGAAGGAGGCTGGCGCCTGCAAGGACGAGGCGCTCGCCGAGGCGGTGCTGGCCGCACTGGACCTGCCCGCGACGGATGCCCGCGCGGGTGATGCGAGGAAGGTGGCGTTCGAATGGTGCTGGTCGGCGCTCGGCGCGAAGCTCAAGCGCGCGACGGTGGGCGCCTCGTCCTACTTCCTGGCCAACACCTGTCAGCCCATGCGAGCGCGGAAGGCGCTGACGGAGTTGCAGGACGACCTCTGCAAGGACGAGGGGCTGTAAGCGACATGCGAGCGCTCAACCGAAGTTCGTGATTCGCGAGCAGGTTGAGGGGCAAGCCCGAGTCAGAGGCCGAAGCCGATGAGGTGCAGGTGGTCCAGGCCCTGCTCGAAGCGGTAGGCATATTGGTAGTAGAGGGACACCGGAACCGCCTGCCCGAAGGTGAGGTGCAGTGACGCCGAGGCCCCCACGGCCGCGTGGTTGGCGCGGTTGTCGGTGCGGGCCAGGGAGCCGAAGGCCTCGACGCCGACGTCGCGCACGAAGAGGGATGGGAAGAGCCACAGCGTGGAGGCCCATCCGTAGTCGATGGGGACCCGGTACTGGTACGTCGCGGAGCCGATGAGCGCGTCGCGCGCGCGAATCTCCAGGTCCTCGTAGCCGCGCAGGTACTCGCTGAAGGCGATGCCCGGCTGCAACTGGAGGGGCAGCGGGCCGGTCTGCTGGCTCTCGCGGTTGGTGTACCAGATTTGCCCCGCTCTCAGGCCGCCGACCTGGAGCAGCCCGGACGGCGCGCCGGGGAGGAAGCGCCCCACCGCGGTGAGGCGGAGGTTGTCGCGCCCCGTGAAGGGGAGGCCCCCCGTGAAGGCGTCGAGTCCCAGGCGCACATCGCCCATGGTGGAGTCCCGGAGGAATGCGCCGGGGTACACACCCGCAGCCGCCGTCATGCCCAGGCCGCGCTGGGTGCTGCCGTAGGACGTGGCGTCACCCGCGAAGTACGACATGGAGACCTCCGGGCCGACGATGCGCGTCACCATGCGCGGGAAGCGGTCCGTGGCGTCGTACTCGCGGCGCAGCGCCAGCACGCCGAAGGTCACCGGCGTCGTCCAGAACGAGCGCGAGGCGAAGGCCGTGGCCTGGAGATCCGTGCGCTGATTCTGGCGGATGTACGCGCCCGAAACCTGGATGTACCAGGGCGCGAGTTGTGCGTTGCCGTAGGCCAGCGAGAGGCTGGGGGCGTCTTCTCGCGTGTCGAAGGAGAGCAGCAGCGAGTACGCATGGAAGCCGAGCCGGTCCTGTCCCGCCAGGGCCAACCCGCCCATCGTGTATGTGTCATCCGTGTTGTCGGGGTCGGCTCCCGCGAGCAGGTAGGGCACGCGGAGCTCGGGGATGAAGAGGCGCTCCAGCGGCGAGTAGGGCTCGTCCGAGAGAATCTGGAGCTCCGTGCCCGGGTCAGGCGGGGCTTCGACAGGACCGTCGAGACCCGTGAGCGCCGTGGGCGCGTCTTCAGCCACAGGCGATGGGGACGGCGGTGCGGTGTCCTCGGCGGCAGGCTGCTCCGACTGAGGGGCAGGTGGCGGAGGTACAGCGCCCTCGGCGGTATGGGTGGGCGACTCCTCGGAGGGGGGCGCTCCGTGGTCCGGCGCGGCCCCTGGCGGAGGTGACGCCTCATCGCTGGCGGACGGCTGTCCGGATAGCGGGGCTCCATCGCCCGGCGCGGTCCCAGACGGTGAGGGCGGTTGCGCCGCATCGGGCTGGACCGGAGCGCCGGGCATGGGGAACGCGGCGAACTCGGACTCGGAAGGTGCGGCCGGGGGCGCCTGTTCCGACTCCGATGCCGGAGTCTCCGTGGGCACATCAGGGAGCCGGGGTGCTCCGGGTTCGGTCTCGAGAGACGGAGCTGAAGGGTGGGGTGCCTGCGCCAGCACTGCGTGCCCTGCCACCTCCACTTGCGCAGTGCCAGTGTCGGTCTCCACCGGCGCAATGGGCACCAGTGGGGCGCGGTCGATGGTGAAGTTCAGACCGTCCCGGTTGAGGAACACCACTTCCTCGGTTCCCACGGGATGAACGTCCATCACCAGGTGCGGCGCGTCCGTGATGCGAACCACTTCTCGCGTCGCGACCGTGAGGACGTGGGCCTGCAGTCGCCCCTCATGTTCCCGGAGGAACACGAGGCGTTCATCATCCAGCCACCTGGGCGAGTAGTTGAATCGGCCATCGCGCGTCAGCCACCGAAGGCGTCCATCCGCTTCCCGCAGGACCAGGTCCCAACCCGCGTCCCCTGAGAGTGGGAAGACGACCCGCTCGCCATCCGGTGCGACCGCGGGCGGCCCCACGGAGGTGCTGGCGCCGAAGTCCGTGAGGGCCTTCCGGGTGTCCGTCTCCAGATCCAGCCGCACCACGTTGGCCGAATCCCCATCGACGCGGACGTAGACGTAGGCCGTTCCATCCGGCGTGACGCTGCCGCCCATCCCCATCACGTCGTCCCAGAGCCGAACGACGTCACCCGTGCGCGCATCCACCTTCCACAGCTTCGCCGTGTAGCCCCCTTCCGTGTTCAGGTCGGCCATCACCAGGTACAGCCATGCGCCATCGCGGCTGAACGACATGCCGCTGACCAGCGTCGGGGAGCCCAGCACCCAGCGGCGCCCGGGCAGCAGCTCCACCAGCGGCCGTTCGAAGCGCACGCGGCCATCCGGCTCCAGCACCGTCAGCCGCGTGTAGCGCTCCCGGCCCACGCCCACCGTCGCGGTGACTCCACTGGTCGCGTGCGAGGCCAGCCGGGAGAAGTAGCCCGCGTCGGACACCCACGTTCGCTGTGCCGAGGGCCGCTCGCGCACCTGCAGGCTCTCCCGCAGAGACTGCGTGTACTCCGCGAACAGCGAGCCGATGTCCCGCCCGTACACGCGCTTGAAGCGCAGTGTCACCGCCAGCGGAGGCACGAAGGAGCCGCCCTGTTCATCCACCAGCTTCCACAGCTTCGCCTCCCCGTAGCGCTTCGCGAGGTACTCCACGAAGTGCATGCCGGTGATGTAGTTGCCGCCGAACGGGTCCAGCGCGCGCTGCTCGGGGGACAGGTAGCCGGGGTTCAGCCGTCCGCCTGTGGCCTGCACCACGGAGTCGTACCAGCCGCGCCAGATGGGGCTGTGGGGTCGTCCCGCGTCCTTTTCGAACTGCCCTTCGTAGTAGGTGGCCAGTCCCTCCAGGAACCACGACTCCGTATAGGAGTTGGGCTGGAACAGGCCCCCGGTGACGAGGTTGAGGAAACCCCAGACCCCGTCCGTCTGCTGGAGCTGCACGTAGTGGACGGCCTCGTGGCAAGCCACGTCGCCGACGTCCACCTCACCCAGGTTGAACAGGTGGAACAGCTCCAGCGTCAGGTGGGAAGGCATCACCATCTGCTGCGGCGTGCTGGCGTAGTCCGGGACCACGTAGGCGTTGTTGAAGTTGGAACTCGTCAGGTAGACGAGCACCCGGTCCCGCTTCTTCTTCCGCCACGTCTGCTCCTGGAGGCGGGCTACGCAGCCCTCCAGCCGCGACGCCATGCGCAGGGCCGCACCCCGGAGCTGGGCGGGGTAGTAGAGCTCCAGGGACTCCGTGGTGAGCTTGCGCATCTCGTCCCGAGCGAACGAGGCCTGGATGTTCTGGGGGAAACGGGGTGTGACGAAGGCACACCCGCCGTTTGTCAGCAGGAAACAGGTGGCGAGGACAGCCCAGCGAAGCCACCAGCGGGAAGCGGGCATGCGGGCCATCCTACAGGCCACAAATCGTAGCCACGACCGCGAATTTCACGGTAAGGGATGGCCCCGTCGCCTTCCTATTTCCGAGTCTGGATTCCGCCATGTCCGAACCCGCCACCCAGGCGCATCCCGTTCCGCAGCACGTTCACAATGCCCAGATGCAGGTCGCCGCTGCCCTGGAGCAGGCCACCGGCAAGCCGGTCGACCTGCTCCAGGCGTCCTGGATGGATATTGAACCCGCCATCGCGCAGCTGACGGGCGGCCAGTTCCAGGTGAACAAGCCGGAGCACCAGACCATCGCGCTGGGCCTGGCGGGGGCGTTCGCCCTGCGGCTCATCCAGGAGCACCAGGCCTTCTGGTTCCCCAACCGTGATTCGCCGGAGGGCGCCACGCTGGGCTTCCCGGAGGCCATCATCATGCTGTCGCCGTTCGGCGCGGTGATGGATTCGCTGGGGCAGGGCAAGCTGGCCCGCCTGGAAGACCTGGCCGCGGACATCCGCCGTTCGCTGGGACAGGCCCGCTTTGGCGGCAACCCGGCGCAGGCCCTGGGAGGCCAGGCGCCCAAGCTGACGCCGGTGGACTACCAGCGCCTCTTCGACCCCGGGTTCCTCCAGTTCGTCGTCCTGGACCCGAAGAAGGCCGCCACGGCCCTGGAGACGAAGCCGGACGGGCTCGCTCGGGACGTGCGCAACGCGCTGGGCCGGACCCAGCCGCCGCTGCCGCCCGAGGCGCGCCAGCAGTTCGAGGGGCAGATCGTGCAGTCCCTCCAGCGCCTGGACACCACCAAGTCGCTCATCGACCAGGCCGAGCGCGCGCCGCGTCTGGCGGAGTTGATGGCGCACCTGTTCGGCACCATCGGTGGGACGGGCTCGGCGCCCGAGGACTTCTGGCACGACCTGGTGCTGCCGCTGCTGTTCATCGGCACCCCGGCCAGCTTCCCGCCGCTGGACGAGGAGGAGCTGGAGATGTTCCGCCAGGGCGCGGACCCGCTGCCGCTCTTCGTGGACCTGGTGCCGCACGCGCACAAGGCCCCCGACGAGGGCCTGCTGGGCGCGTTCGAGATGAGTGACATCGGCTTGGTGCACCCGGGCTTCGGCCGGGTGGGCGCGCTTCGCCTCATCCGCATCAACGCCTCGCGCATCCAGCCGCTGCTGGAGCAGTTCGACCCCGCGAAGACGGCGGAGACGCTCCAGCGCTTCACGGAGTACGTGGCGAAGGCGGCCGGCAAGCCCGCCACCGAGTCGCCGCAGGGCAAGGAGATGCTGCAGGCCGCGCTGACGCTGCTCTCCGACCTGAAGCGCTCCGTGACGCAGGTTCAGGGCGGCGAGCTGTCCCTGCGCCGGCTCACCGAGGCCGAGGCCGCGTCCGAGCAGGCCCTGGCCGTGGTGCGCAAGGCCCTGCAGGGTTCCATCATTCTGACGGCTTGAGCAGCCGTTCCAGCGCGGCGCGCGACGTGGGCTCCAGCCGGTCTCCGGCCAGCCCCAGCGCGCGCCGCGACAGCAGTCGATAGAGGGGCGCGACGTCCGCGGGGAGCGCCTCCAGGTGCGCCGCCACCACGCCGGAGTCTCCGCGGACGATGGGCCCGGTGAGGCCCCCCGCGAGACCCCGGGTCTCCAATCCCCGCAGCGCCGAATGCATCAGCGGCAGCAGGGCCGCCAGTGCGTCCGTTGGCGGGATTCCCGCGGCGCCCAGGGCCGCCACCGCCGCATCCGCCAGCGACACCAGGCCTCCAGCGCTCAGCACCGCGCCCGCGTGGTAGGCCGCGCGGTGGGCTTCTGGCACCTCGATGACGCGGAGCCTCGCATCCGCCGCCATCTGCCGCAGCACCTCCCGCAGCGTGCGTGACGGGGTGCTCACCGCCACGGTGCTGCCCGCCAGCGAGTCATGGGGCGAGGAGACAGCGCAGAGCGGATGGAACGAGCCGCGACTCCGGCCCTTGGCCGTGCCCAGTGCATCGAGCGAGAGCGCGCCCGCCGTGTGCACCAGTGCGGCCGTGCGGGGGAGGGGGGTGGACAGCGCCTGTGCGACGGCGGGTACCGCCGCGTCCGGAACACACAGGAGGATGACGCGGGCACGCTTCAGGTCCGCGGGAGCGGCCGTCTTCAAGCCGAGCGCTTCCGCGCGCTCGCGGCCTTCATCCGTGCGGGAGTGGATGCGCACGGGCCAGCGCTTCGCCTGGAGCGCCAGCCCGAGGGCGCCACCCAGGCGGCCCATCCCGACAATTACGACGGGTGGGCGCCGTTTCGAAGGCCCTGCGCGGCGGCGGGAGCCGGGGCTCATCGCTCGCGCTGGAACTGGAGCTGTCCGGAGTTCACCGCGATGCGCACGCGGTCGCCCGTGACGAACTCACCCGACAGGATGCGCTCCGCGAGGGGGCCCTCCACCAGCCGCTGCACCATCTGCCGCATGGGGCGCGCGCCCAGTTGTGGGTCGAAGCCGCCGGACTTCAGCAGGTGGCCGACCACGTCGTCGCCCGCCACGTATTCGATGCCGCGCTCGGTGGTCAGGCGCTTGCTGCTCTCCTCCAGCAGCAGCGTCGCGATGCGTGCCACCTCCACCTCGGCCAGGGGGCGGAAGGGGAGCCGTTCGTCGATGCGGTTCCACAGTTCCGGCGGCAGCGCCTTGCGCGCCACCGAAGATGCCATGTCCATGGCGTCCCCGGGGCCCGCGGAATCCGCGCCGAAGCCCACCGGGCGGCCGGTGCGGGAGAAGGCCTCCGCGCCCAGGTTCGTCGTCATGACAATGACGGTGTTGGAGAAGTCGATGTGGCGCCCCTTGCCGTCCGTCAGGCGGCCTTCCTCCAGGACCTGGAGGAGGAGCATCTGCACCTCGCGGTGCGCCTTCTCGATTTCGTCCAGCACCACCACCGACGAGGGCCGGCGGCGCACGGGCTCCGTGAGCTGTCCGCCCTCACCGAAGCCCACGTAGCCGGCGGGCGAGCCGATGAGGCGCGAGACGCCGTGCTGCTCGGACATCTCGCTCATGTCCAGGCGCACCAGCGAGTCGCGGCTGCCGAACAGCACGTCCGCCAGCGCGCGGGCCATCTCCGTCTTGCCCACGCCCGTGGGGCCCAGGAAGAGGAAGCTGCCCATGGGGCGGCGCGACGCGAAGCCCGCGTAGTTGCGGCGGATGACCCGGGCGATGCGCGTGACTGCCTCCGAGTGCCCGATGACGCGCTCCGCCAGGTCCTGCTCCAGCCGGAGCAGACGCGACGAGTCGTTCATCAGCAGGCGCTCCTCGGGGACGCCCGCGAGCTTGGCCACCACGCGCGCCACGTCGGAGGGCTCCACCACGTCGCGGCCCTCGCGATGGCAGCGGCTGCCCGCCAGGTCCACCACGGAGATGGCCTTGTCCGGCATGAAGCGGTCCGTCACGTAGCGGCTGGCCAGGGACGTCGCGGCCTCCAGCGCTTCGGGCGTGTAGCGCAGCCCGTGGTGCTCCTCGTAGCGGCCGATGATGCCGCGGAGGATCTCCACCGTCTCCGGAACGGAGGGCTCGTTGACCACCACGGCGGTGAAGCGGCGCTCCAGGGCCGGGTCGGTGCTGATGAACTTGCGGTACTCGTCGTGCGTGGTGGCGCCAATGCAGGGGAACTCACCGCGCGCCATGGCCGTCTTCAGCTCGTTGGCCGCGTCCTGCGGACCGTCACCCGTGGAGCCCGCGCCCACCAGCGTGTGGATTTCGTCGATGAAGACCACCACGCGGCCCTCGGCGCGTCGGACCTCTTCCTTCAGCGCGTTGAGCTTCTCGGAGAACGAGCCGCGCAGCTGCGTGCCGGCCACCAGCGTGGCCATGTCCAGCTCCACCAGCACCTTCTCCGACAGCGACCCACGCAGCTCGAGCAGGCGCTGCGCCACGCCCTCCACCACCGCCGTCTTGCCCACGCCAGGCTCGCCCAGCAGGCAGGGGTTGTTGGTGCGCCGCTTGCCCAGGATGTCGATGACCTCCTCGACCTCGCGCGCGCGGCCCACCACCGGGTCCAGGCTGCCCTCGTGGGCGGCCTGGCTCAGGTTGCGGCCCAGCGAGGTGAGCAGGGGGTAGGCCTTGGCGTCGAGCACGGGCGACGCGGCGGCGGACTGCGCCGGCCGGCCCGCGGGTGCAGGGGCGGCCTTGGAGGTCGGGGCAGGGGACGGCGCGGCGCGTGCCACGGGCGCGGGCGGCGGCGCCTCCGGCTCCTCGTCCACGTCGATGAGGTCGCGTGGCGACAGCGCGGGCGTGCTGTAGCGCGGCGGCGGTGGCGGCGCGGTGAAGGGCGGGGGCGACGACGGCGGAGCGCCGGGCCGGGAGCGCGGCAGGCTCAGCGTGATGGCGGAGGCCGGAAGGGGAGACGGCGGCGCGCCCAGGGGGCGGCTCGCGGGCCGGGGGCCCAGGGTCTGTGACCGGCCCAGCTGGAGGCGGCGCGGCATGTGACCACTGGTGAAATAGGACATCGCCACGCGCATGAGGCCGCCCAGGTCCAGCCCGGCCTGCAGCAGCAGCTCCTGGGCCGCGCAGCGCACCCGGGCCACGGCGATGAGCAGGTGGAGGCAGTCCGCCTCCTGGGAGCCCACATTGGAGGCGATTTCCCGGGTCTTCTCGCGCAGCTCCCGGAGGAGGCTGTCCGGCTCCGCGGGAGCGGCCGTCAGCAGCTGGAGGATGGCGTCCTCGTCCACGCCTCGCTCCTTGAGCAGCAGCTGAGCACGGTTCTCCACCGTGAAGAGCGCCAGGAGCACGTGGGCGGAGGTGACCCTCTGCACCACGCTCTGTGCGATGTCATTCGCTTCGTGGAGGACCTGCGCGAGGTCCGTGCTATCGACCATTCGAACTCCGGCAAGCGACCAGGCGAGCGCAATACACCCTCTTGGGGCGTCCGGCAAAATTTCCGCTACAGGCCGCTACATGTGCCGTAAAGCCCTGGAGTAGAAAGCGTCCGCCAGCGGAATTTGGCTGGCTGCCTGCCTGTTCGGCGCCTTTCTTCGGCTGGCCAGGCAATTGCCTGAGGACGAGCGACGTACATCGCTCCGAGACCTCCACCACCATATGACTTCTCTTGCTCAACCGGCCCGCGTCTTCGTCGATCCCCTCGATGGGACCCGTGCTGCCGTCGAGGCGCGCCGCTGGGTGTGGCCTCTCCTCATCCTGGCCCTGTGCGTGTCCGCTTCCGGGACGCTCTTTTCCCTCCGTTGGGACGCCGCGCCTGACGTCATCCGCCAGCTCCAGGGTTCTGGTCAGCTGATGGGGCTGTCGGAGGCGGACCTCACGGACAAGATCCAAACGGAGTCGCGAAAGGCGCTGGTCGGTGGCATCGCCAAGGGCGTCATCCTGATGCCGCTGATGGCGCTGCTCCTGGCCTGCATCCTGTGGGTGGTCAGCTGGCTCTTCGACCGGCCCGCGTCCTTCGAGCAGTTGCTGTCCGCGGCCGTGCTGGCGCTGCTGCCCATCGCGCTCTACCACCTCATCCTGACCCTCTGCGTCGCGGCGCAGCACTCCATTACCATGGCGCGGGTGATGAACCTCGTACCGTCGAACCTGGGAGCCGTGTTGCAAGGCCTGAGTCCGAAGATGCAGCGCGTGGCGTCCACCGTGGACTTCTTCAACTTCTGGAGCACGGGCCTGCTGGGGCTGGGCTTCTCCGCCGCCACCGGGATGAGCCGTGGGCGCGCGTTGCTGCTGGCGGTGGCGCTGTACGCCATGTACGCGGGCATCTTCCTCATCGGCCTTCCCGCCCAGGCAGGTGCGCAATGAACGCCTTCGTGATCGCGGTCGCCCTGGCCGCCGCTCCCTCGGACTCCGGTACACCCATCACCCTGGACCAGGCCCGCGCGGAGGGCCGGCAGAACGTCGCGGCCATCCAGGCCATGCTGGACGTGGCCATCGCGGACGAGGACGTGAACCTGTCCCGCTCGGTGCTGCTGCCGCAGATCTCGCTCGATGCGTCGGCCGGTAAGATCTGGTTCGGCCGCAGGCAGGAGTTCACCACGGTTCCGGACCCGGCCAACCCGGGAGGCTTCATTCGCAACGCGGTGGAGACGCCCTCCACCAGCACCCAGAACTACGACCTGGGCTTGTCGCTCACGCAGATCATCTACGACCGCGCCCGCTGGAAGCAGCTGGAGCAGAGTGGCGTGGTGCGTGACGCGCAGAAGGGGCAGGCGCGGGAAGAGGCGGACACCTCCGAGCTGGAGGCCATCCGTCGCTTCTTCACGCTGTACCGCACCCAGGCCACGCTCCAGGTGCTGAAGGCCACCGTCGAGCGCAGCGAGCAGCAGGTGGAGCGAGCGCAGGCGCTCTTCCACGCGGGCCGCACGGGCAAGAACGAAGAGATCACCGCCACGGTGAACCTGGGGACCGACCGCATCAACTACACCGCGATGCTCGGGCAACTGGTCAACGACCAGTCCCAGCTCGCCGTGTGGCTGGCCCGGCCGGGCACCGAGGCGCTGACGGCCCAGGATCCGGGCGTGCTCACGACCGAGCCGCCGCCCGCGCCGTCGGTCAACGAGGCGCTCGCGTCGGCCCGTGCGTACCGGCCGCTGCTCAGGACGCTGGAGCTGCGCATCCGCGCCGCGGAGCTGAAGCAGTCCATTGCCCGCTCGGAGTACCTGCCGCGCCTGGTGGCCCAGGGCCTCTACAACCGCGGCGGTCCGGACGCCTCGCTGGTGTTCACCGAGCCGCGCCTGCAGAACCGCTTCACCGCGGCCGTCGGGTTGAGCTGGGACCTGTTCACCGGTCTGTCCACGGGGGCGAGCTCCCGTCGCGCCGAGGCGGACATCCGTAAGGCGCAGCTGACGCTGGAGCAGACGGCACGGGAAATCGAAGGCGAGGTTCGCGCCGCGCACCGCACGCTGGAGGCCCAGCTGGAGGCCGCTCGCCTGGCTGCGCAGAACGTCGAGGTCGCTGCCCAGGGCCTGGAGATGCAGGAGGCGCGTTTCCGCGCTGGCGCGGGCTCCACCCTGGAGGTCCGCGACGCGCAGCTGAGCCTGACGCGCGCTGAGCTCGCCTTGTTGGAAAACAGGATCGATGTCGAAATCGCCCGCTATTCATTGCAGCGGGCCATGGGCGCCCTGAGCCCGGGAGAGTCGAAATGAAGTGGTGGAAGGGTGCCATTGCTGGCGCGTTGTTCCTGGGTGCTGCGGCCATCACTGCGGGCGGGTTGAAGGACCGTCCTCCGCCGTCGCTCGAAGTCCAGTTGTCGAAGGCTCGCAAGGGCTCCATCACCCGCACCATCACCGGCGCGGGCAAGGTGCAGGCGGCCACGACGGTGAAGATTTCGTCCAGCCTCTCCGGTGACCTGGTGGAGCTGGCGGTGAAGGACGGCGAGGCGGTGACGAAGGGGCAGGTGCTGGGCCGCATTGATCCGCGCCTCTACCAGGCCGCGCACAAGCAGGCCCTGGCGTCGCTGAACGCCTCGCGCGCCGACGTGCAGGTGGCGGAGGTGGAGGTGGGCCGCGCGCAGTTGGAGCTTGCGCGCGTGGAGGACCTGGCGAAGAAGGGCCTTTCGTCCGCCGCCGAGGTGGACACGGCGCGGGCCACGAAGAACACGGCGGATGCGCGGCTGGCGTCCGCCAAGCAGATGCTGGCCCGCAACATGGCCATCGTGGACCAGGCGCAGACCGACCTCACGCGCACGACGCTGGTGTCGCCCATCGACGGCAACGTCATCGAGCTGTCGCGTGAAGTGGGTGAGCGTGTTCGTGGCTCGGACCTGTCCGAGGACGTGGTGATGACCATCGCCGCCCTTAGCGCCATGGAGGTGAAGTTCGAGGTGGGCGAGCACGAGGTGGTGCATCTCAAGCCGGGCCAGCCCGCGGAGATCACGCTCGACGCGCTGGAGGGCCAGACGTACTCGGGCTCCGTGGTGGAGATTGCCCAGAAGGCGCTCATCAAGAACGAGGGCACCGAGGCCGAGGTGACGAGCTTCCCCATCACCGTCGCGCTGGACACCCGTCCGCCCAACGTGCTGCCCGGCATGAGCTCCGAGGTGCGCATCTCCGCGGAGACGCACAATGACGTGGTGCTGGTGCCCATCCAGGCGGTGACGGTGCGTTCGGAGCGATCGCTGCCGGACTACAAGGCGCCCATCGAAGGGGGCGGGCTGACGGCGAAGCGGACGGAGTCGCTGGCCAAGGTCGTGTTCGTGGTGGACAGCAGCAACAAGGCGCAGGTGCGCCGCGTGCAGACGGGCATCGCCTCCGACACGGAGCTGGAGATCGTCTCCGGACTCAATGATGGCGACCGGGTGATTGAAGGTCCGTACCGGACGCTGTCGAAGGAGCTGAACGACGGCGACATCGTGCGTGAGCCGGAGCAGGGCGCGGGAATGAAGGGCGGTCGGAAGTCGTGAGTCAGGCCAGCGGCGCGGGACCGCTCATCCAGGTGGAGAACATCACCCGCGTCTTCCACGTGGGTGGAGAAGAGGTGCGCGCGCTGCGCGGCGTCTCCTTCGGCATCAACCGGGGCGAATGGGTGGCCATCATCGGCCAGTCCGGCTCTGGCAAGAGCACGATGATGAACGTGCTCGGCTGTCTGGATACGCCCAGCAGCGGCCGGTACATGCTGAACGGCAAGGACGTGTCGCGCATGAGCGACGACGAACTCGCCGTCATCCGCAACGTGGAGATTGGCTTCATCTTCCAGACCTTCCAACTGCTGCCCAAGGAGACGGCCCTGGCCAACGTGGAGCTGCCGCTGGTGTACCGCGGCGTCAGCGCGAAGGAGCGGCGCGCGCGGGCCACGGCGGCGCTGGAGAAGGTGCAGCTCGCTCACCGCATGCACCACCGGCCCAACGAGCTGTCCGGTGGACAGCGCCAGCGCGTGGCCATTGCCCGCGCGCTGGTGTCCGAGCCCTCCATGCTGCTGGCCGACGAGCCCACGGGCAACCTGGACTCGGCGACGGGTGAGGAGATCGTCCGCCTGTTCGAGCAGCTCCACAAGGGGGGCCACACGCTGGTGCTCGTCACGCACGAGCCCAAGTTGGCGGCGCGCTGCCCCCGGGCCATCCGCCTGAGCGACGGAGAGATTGTCGCGGACGGCGACGGCCGCACGGTGGCCATGGGGACGGCGTCGGACGTGCTGAACGCGGGGGGCACATGAGTCAGCGGTCCGCCTTCCGCGTGGATGTGCTGGAGGGCGCACGCATCGCGGTCTTCTCCCTGAAGGCCAACCGCCTGCGCACGGTGCTGACCACCCTGGGCATTGGCATTGGCGTGGCCACGCTGCTGGCCATCGTCGGCATCATCCAGGGGCTCAACACGTCCTTCCACAAGCAGTTGGCCACCTTCGGGGCGAACACGATGTACGTGTCCAAGTGGCCCTGGATGATCAAGGGCGACTGGTGGAAGTACCGCAACCGGAAGAACTTCACCCTGGAGCAGATGCACCGGCTGCGCACGCTGGCGCCCTTCGTGACGGCCATGTCCCCGGCGGTGTCTCGCCTGTCGGACGTGGCACATGGCGGCGAGCAGATGTCCACCGTGCGCATCCAGGGCGTGACGCACGAGTACCTCAACATCTCCGGCTACGAAATCACCGGCGGGCGCTTCCTCACCGAGGCGGACGACGCGACGACGCGGCCGGTGGCGGTGGTGGGCGCGGACGTGGTGGACGGTCTCTTCCCTGGCGTCAGTCCGGTGGGGCAGTCGATTCGCATCGACAACCGCACCTTCCAGGTGGTGGGCACGCTCAGCCGCAAGGGGAAGATGGTCGGGGAGAGCATGGACCTGATCGTCTTCATCCCCTTCAAGACGTTCTATTCGAGCTTCGGCAAGGGCCGCAGCTTCGAGATTGCCATGGCGGTGGAGGATGCCTCGCAGATGCGGTCCGCGGAGGACCAGCTCACCGGCATCATGCGGCGCGTGCGCTCCACGCCTCCGGGGGCGGAGGACGACTTCTCCATCAACCGGCCGGAGGCCATGGCGCAGACGTACGAGCAGCTCACGGGCGCGCTGTACGGCGTGGCCGTAGGCGTGGGGCTCATCACGCTGCTGGTGGGCGGTATCGGCATCATGAACATCATGCTGGTGTCGGTGCGCGAGCGGACGCGGGAGATTGGCGTGCGACGTGCGCTGGGCGCCCGGAAACGGACCATCGTCTTCCAGTTCCTGATGGAAGCCTCGAGCGTGTCCGCGGTGGGAGGCCTGCTGGGGACGACCGTGGGATTGGGCACGGCCAAGGTGGTGTCACTCATCACGCCGCTCGCGGCGGACGTGCAGCCGATGACCGTGGTGGCGGGGGTGGGCTTCGCCGCACTGGTGGGCCTGCTGTTCGGCATCTGGCCGGCGGCGCGCGCGGCGAACCTGGACCCCGTGGAAGCCCTTCGTTACGAGTAGCGCGATGCGAGCGTTCCTGGACAATTTGCGGTTGGCGTTGGGCACCTTCCTGGGCAACCCGCTGCGCTCGCTGTTGACGCTGCTGGGCATCGTCATTGGCGTGGCGACGGTCATCACCATGATGGGGCTCATCGAGGGTCTGCGGGTCAAGGTGAACAACGACCTGGGACGGATGGGGGCCCACACCTTCCAGGTGACGAAGTGGCCCGCGGGCGGCTTCGGGCGCATCAACTGGGCCAAGTTCGCCAAGCGCAAGGACTTCGAGATGCCCGACTCGCGGGCCATCGAGGAGTCCTGCCCGTCGGTGGGGACGGTGGTGCCCACCGACGACGAGGGTGGCCAGAAGCTGGCCACGGCGAGCTCGGAGACGCGGCCGTCGGTCCGCGTGTTCGGCACGCCCGCCAACTACCCGCTGGTGAGCGGGGTGTCGGTGCAGGCCGGGCGCTACTTCAACGAAGTGGAGGCGCTGGACGGCCGCTACGTGGCGCTGCTGGGGACGGACGTGTCGGACGCGCTGTTTCCGGGCATGAATCCGGTGGGCCACGAGGTGCGCATCAAGGGCCGGCCCTTCCGCGTCATCGGCCTGCTCCAGAAGCGGGGGAGCATGCTGGGCATGTTCAGCCTGGACAACCAGGTGATGATTCCGCTGAGCGTCTTCCACCAGCTCTACGGGAAGAAGCGCTCGCTGGACATCAGCGTGCAGGCGAAGTCCCCGGAGCTGTTCAGCAAGGCGCAGGACGAGGTGGCCTCGCTGATGCGCCGGCGCCGCGACGTTCCGGCGAACATGCCCAACGACTTCGAACTGCACACGAACGAGTCGGTGACGGCGTCGTTCAATCAGCTCTCCCAGGTCATCACCATCGCGGGCGTGGGCGTGTGCCTGCTGTCCCTGGTGGTGGGCGGCATCGGCATCCTCAACATCATGCTGGTGTCGGTGATGGAGCGGACGCGGGAGATTGGCGTGCGCAAGGCGCTGGGCGCGCGCAAGCGCCGCATCCTGGGACAGTTCGCGACGGAGGCGGTGCTGCTGTCGCTGATGGGCGGCGCCCTGGGCCTGGGCCTGGGCTTCGGGCTGGTGTTCCTGGGCAACTGGATGATGGGCTTTCCCATGCAGGTGCCCCCGTGGGCGGTGGGCCTGGCCCTGTTCATGAGCTGCGGCGTGGGGCTCCTGTTCGGCATCTACCCGGCGGCCCGCGCGGCGAAGTTGGATCCAGTGGAGGCCATGCGGGCGGACTGAGGGCGGTGGTTCCCGGTGACGGGCGCCACCCTTCGCGTTAAGCACAGCCCATGGCGCCTCGCATTGGAACGCTCTGGGACTCCGTCGGAAACACCCCGCTGCTGCGCATCGGCTCGCTGAGCCGGCAGACGGGGTGTGAAATCCTCGCGAAGGCCGAGTTCATGAACCCCGGCGGCAGCATCAAGGACCGCGCCGCGAAGGGGATGATTCAGCGCGCGGAGTCGCAGGGCCTGCTGAAGCCGGGCGGCGCCATCTTCGAGGGCACCGCGGGCAACACCGGCATCGGCCTGGGGCTCTTGGGCCGCGAGCGCGGGTACCGCGTGGTCGTCACCATGCCGGACAACCAGGCCCGCGAGAAGTACGAGCTGCTGGAGGCCATGGGCGTGGAGGTCCGAAAGGTCCCCGCGGTGCCCTTCGCCAATCCCAACCACTTCTTCCACCAGGCCCGCGTGCTGGCGGAAGTGCAGGGCGGCTTCTGGGCGAACCAGTTCGAGAACCCGGCCAACGGCGACTACCACTACGAGACGACGGGCCCCGAAATCTGGGAGCAGTGCGAGGGCCGCGTGGACGTGCTGGTGGCGTCCGTGGGCAGCGGCGGGACGATGGGCGGCGTCAGCCGTTACCTGAAGGAGAAGAACCCCTCCGTGCGCGTGGTGTTGGTGGATCCACCGGGCTCGGGCCTCTTCACCTACGTGCGCGAAGGGCGCATGGAAGGGCCCGGTTCTTCCATCACCGAGGGCATTGGCATCATGCGCCTCACGGAGAACTTCCGCCGGGCCCGCGTGGACGAGGCCATGCGCCTGGGGGACCAGGACATGGTGGAGATGCTCTACCACCTGGCGCGCGAGGACGCGCTGGTGGTGGGCACATCGGCGGCCCTCAACGTGCGCGCCGCGTGGGAGCTGGCGCGACGTCACCGGGGCGAGGGGCTGCGCATCGTCACCTTCCTGTGCGACCACGGCAGCCGCTACGCGTCGAAGGTGTTCAACCCGGAGTTCCTCGCGTCCAAGCAGTTGGAGGTCCGGCCGCTTCCAGTGGATTGACAGTGCGGGGGACTCGGGTGGTCGTGCTGCAATTCAACACCCTGGGACTGCAATGACTCTCCCTTGAGTCTGTGACGTCTGCTGTTACAGGGCGAGTCACGCTGTGGCGTGATTTGTCATTGCCACCAGCGGCGGCGCACACGCCGCGCTGGAAGGCGTTGAAAGGGGACTCTGGCCTGCGGGGTGCACAAGGCCGCGTTTGCAGTCTACCCGCGAGGAGTCCCCCATGAAGCAGTCCTCCAAGAAGTTTCCAGGCGTGTTGCGCGCCTGGTCTGGCGTCGTCGCCGCATCCCTGCTCGCAGGGTGTGGTGGCTCCGAATCCCTCCCATCGGAGGAGCCGACGTCCGCGGCGCAGGAGCAGGCCCAGACGGGCGTCGCGCCCATCCTCGATTCGATGGATGCCATCGCGCTCGACGGCGAGCTGACGTCGAAGACGCGCAGCCTCATCCGCGCGAAGCTCGCGCAGGGGCAGGTGCATCAGCAGGTTCCCGTGGTGTCGGACTCGGGGCAGGCGCTCGTGCTGAACGACCAGGGCCTCAATGGTGACGAGCAGGCCGGTGACGGCGTGTTCTCCGCCATTGGCGACGTGGACTTCGTCACCCACCGCGCCACGCAGGACCGCATTCGCGAGTTCCAGGCGCGCAATCCCCAGACGCCGCTGACGGTCGCGACCTTCGACAACCGCGTCCGCGTCTCCGAGCGCGCCCTCACGCCGCTGTCGCCCGACGTCTTCCGGCCGGGGGTCCCCATCCCCATCTTCCCCGCGGGTATCTCCCACGCGGTGAAGCCGGAGAACTCGCTCATCATCACCCACCCCAACGTGGTCAATGACCCGACGCGCACGTATGACCCGTGTACGAATGCCGGCAACCCGAATGGTGTGTGGACGTTCAACCACCTGATGCGGGAGATGGCGAGCTCGTACGTGTCGCCAGCAAACCTGACGGAGCACTGGCTGCGTCAGTGGACGGTGAACCAGAACATCAACGGCTGGACGGTGCCGGCGCGCCCGGCGATGACCGCGCGCATCCTCACGCCGTGGCCACGCTCGAGCGGCGCGCTGGAGCTGGCACGGTCGCCGTTCAAGCTGGTGGCCATCGTCAACCGCCTGGACCTGGGCGGCAGCGCGGGGCCGTCCGCCTACGCTTCTGGTAACGCGGGCGAGCTGCGCTTCGTCTTCGCCGCGGTGGAGCGTTCAAGCGGGGCCTGCGGCGTGCGGCCCTTCCTGGTCATCTTCGAGTACGGCGTCCCGCACGCAAGCTGTGACGCGGTCCGCACCTGGGCGCAGGGGTGGCTGAACCTGTCGGCGCCGTCCATGATTCTGGGCAGCTCGGCGTACAATGCGGCGCTAGCGAGCCTCACGCAGCAGGTGGTGGTGCGCAACGCCGCGCCCCGCAAGCCGAACGGCAGCGCCATCAACCAGATCCGCACCAACGAGGAGTGGCTGCGCTACCCGTGGGAGCTGCGTGAGTTTCACCTGATGGGCTCGGGTCCCTCGGTGAACCGCCTGCAGGGCCAGCCGACGGTGCTGACGCCGGGTGATTCGCACAACAACACGACGGTGCTGCGTGACTTCATCAACGCGAACACGCCCGCCATCCTGGCCAACAGCTACGCCGCGCCGCCGGTGTATCCCACGTCGAGCATGCCGTTCCTCGGCGCGTTCCCGTGGATTTCGTCGCCGACGGACTCGTACTGGCGTGCGTCGGGCATCTCCGTCAACGACGCCCGTCACGTCTTCTCGCGCAACACCTGCAACGGCTGCCACGGCCGTGAAACGCGCACCGAGTTCACGCACATCGACGAGTACGGCGCGCTTTCGCCGTTCCTCGCCACGGGCATGGCCAGTCCTTCCACGGCATTCTGGGTGCAGGACCCCGTCGTGACGTCGCTGAGCCGCCCGTTCTACGAAATCCAGATGCGCAACACGAACCTGGACAGCGTGGCGAACCAGGCCTGTCTGGCGCGCGCGTTCGACCGGCCTCTGCTCTCCGCGCACTAACGCGGGGACGCCCGACCGGGGCGCATCGAGTCAACGGTGCGCCCCAGGGAGGGGGCCGAGGCCGCTACATGAGCGGCGTTGGGAGGATGGACAGCGGCGGCGCGTCCAGGGGCGCGTCCTCGGGGCGGCGCGCGTAGGCGAGCATGCTGCCGCCGTCCTCCGACTCAGCGAAGAACTGCTCGATGGGGCCGAAGAGGAAGTCCAGCTCGTCGTCCGTGCACGTGGGCAGGTAGACGCGCAGCACGCGCGGGTCGTAGTAGCGGAACACCAGCGACTTGCCGTTGGCGTCCTTGACCTTGAGGAAGCGCCGCAGGTGCCGCCGCAGCGCGTCCGGGTGGGCCGGGCTCTGCACGAAGATGCCCCAGCTCTTGCCCCAGCCTGCGGCGAGCAGTTGCTCCGTGGCGGGCGCTCCGGGCCGCAGTTGCACCAGGTAGGGCGCCACCTCCACCAGCTCCGGCGGCAGCTTCCCCGCATAGAGGCTGCTCTGCGTCAGGCCGCAGGAGAGCACCAGCCGGTGGATGTTGGGGGCCCGCGCCCCGTCCAGGATGGCGTAGAGCGCCGAGGTGGGCGCTTCCTCCGTGGCCTGACGCACCCACTGCAGCAGGCCCGGAAGCTGGGGGACCGGTGTGCTCACGCCGCGGCCCGTTGCTTCTGCTTTTCACACTCCTCGCAGAACGGCACACCCGCCGCCGCGGCCTGGCGCAGGGCTTCGGCCTGCCGTGCCGGGTCGGGGAAGAGGGTGAAGACCTCCACGGGCGGGCGCGCCAGGGGGAGGACCTCGGGCTCGGGCCTGGGGGGCGGCAGGGCCGGTTCCGGCCACGCCCAGGCGGCGGCGCGGCGCTGCACGCGCAGGGCCACCAGCTCACGGCGCTCCAGCGCCTGCACCAGCCGGTCTCGCACGCGGGCGTCCTGCCGGGCGCGGTCCAGCGAGCTGGCGTTCCACGGAAGGATGCCGCCCAAGGCCTCGTACATCTCCAGCAGGGGCCTGCGGGCGGAGGTCAGCCAATGGTCGAGCTGCCAGGTGATGTGCTCGGCCGGAACGCACTCCCGCTCGTCGAGGGCCGTCACGGCTCGCATGACGAGCAGTTCGTATTCTTCGGCTCCAGAGCGGAGCCGCCAGGGGCCAGGGAAGCCGATTCCAGGGACGGACATGACGACCTTGTCGGGGCTTCAGGGAAGGGGCCGCGTCCAGGACGCGGAATGGACGCAGAGTGTATCCGGGGCTGGGTGAAGCTGCATCCCGGCCTGCACGAAATCTGCACGAACATTCCTTGGCAGCCGCACAAGGGGGCCATCACCGTTGCACGGGGGGCGCAGATCCTGCGCCCATGAACGCACCTCCTCCGCTGCCTCCCCGTCCGCCGCGAGCGCCCGAAGGCGCCCTTCGCCGGGCCTTGCGCTGGCTCGTGGCCCACCACGTCTTCGGCAGTCTGGTCATCGTCGTCTTCGCCACGGCCGTCATCGCCGGGCAGGTGGCGGACCGGACGGACTTCGCCAACTCGGAGCTGGCCGCCGGGGTGGAGGACCGCTGGGGCGCGCCCGTCACCCAACCCGCGCCATCCCTGCGCTACGTGCACAGCGGCACCATCTTCACCGAGCTGAAGCCGCTGCCCTTCGACCGCCAGCACGTCGAGGTGCAGGCGAAGATGAACTACCGCAAGCGCGGGCTGCGCTACTTCTCCGGCTTCGACTTCACCCTCAACGCCGACTACGCGGTGGTCAACCGCGAGAGCACCGACATCGACGTGGCGTTCATCTTCCCCATGGAGATGGACAAGTCGCAGGTGCTGCTGTCGGAGCTCCAGTTCCTGGTCGACGGCACGGAGTCCAGCCTGGACCTGGGCGAGTCCGGCAACCGGCTGGTGTGGACGGGCCGCATCGCCAAGGGCGCCACGTCCCGCTTCACCATCCGCTACCGCGCCCGGGGGCTGAACTCATTCGTGTACCGCCTGGATCCGGCGCTGCCCGCGCGGGACGTGCGCGTCCACGTCGCCGTCGAAGGAGGGGAGAACTACGACTACCCGTCGGGTGTGCTGGCCGCGTCGTCGGTGAACACCACGGCCGACGCGGTGACGCTGGATTGGGCCTTCCAGTCACTGGAGTCGGGAGTGAACCTGGGCGTCATCCTCCCGTCGGAGAAGACGTTCGACGCGCTGGTGGGCACGATGGCGACCCGGGCCTGGGTGCCCTTCCTGGGGCTGCTCGCACTGCTCGCGGCCCTGGGGTTGCGCCACCGCCGTTCGCTCGCGCTCCATGAGACGTACCTGCTGGCGTCCGTGTACGGCTTCTTCTTCGTGCTGCTGGCATACCTGGCGGCCTTCATGAACTTCTACGCCGCCTACGCCCTCTGCGCGGTGGGCCTGGGCGCGGCGGTGGTGGTGTACGTCCGCTGGCTCTTCCCGAAGGAGCGGACGTCCGTGCTGGCGGGCCTGTGGGGCGCCACGCTGGTGGTCCCCACCGGCGCCGTCATCCTCCAGGGCTACACCGGCCTCATCTACACGCTGGAGATCCTCGCCGCGCTGCTGGGGCTGATGGTGCTCTCCACCCGCGCTGGTGTGCGGGCCTTCCTCTCCGACTTGTCCCTGCCAGGTGAGCCTCCGCGCGCCGCCGTGGCTCCCGCTGCCTCCACCCCTGTCACCCCGGAAGCGAGCTGATTCCGCCATGTGGACCGTACCGCTCTTCGTTGGACTCCTGCTGACCACGGCCGATGGCTCGGCCGCCAAGACTCCCTCCGGCACCGCCACCGTGCCGCTTCAGGAGCTGATTCCCCTCTACGCGCAGCGCCAGGCGGCTCCCGCTGAAGCACCTCCGATGGAGGCCCTGGTGAAGAGCCAGCTCAAGGGGCGGCTCACGGCGGATGCCCTCTTCGTGGACGGGCACTTCGACGTGGAGGTGCTCGCGGACGGACGCTGGACGCAGGTGCGCCTGCTCCAACTGGACGCGGACACGTACCCGGCCACGTTGCCCTCGCTGGAGGAAGGGAGCGTGGGCGTCGTCGACGGGTACCTCTGCCTGCTCACGCGGAAGGCCGGGCGCTACGTCTTCGACGTGGGCGTCTCCATCCGCTCGCCCGGTGCGGGGCCGGAGCGCCGGGCCCAACTGCGCTTCGGGCCCCACGCGTCCCCGGTGCCGCTGGCGCTGGAGGCGGACACGTCCGTCTTCACACTCACCGAGCCGCTGGCTTCGATGGGAGGCGAGTCCCACGCCGTCTATCCCGTGCAAGGGATGCTGCGCGTCGGCTGGCGCGCGGCGGTGGCTCGGGTGGCTCAAAGCCAGAAGCAGCAGGTGCGCCCGCCGCTCGAGCCGCGCATCACCGAGGCCACCGCGTCCTGGGTGTCCACGCTGGAAGGCCGAGCCACGCTGCGCGTCAGCTACGCGCTGAGCCTGGACCGCGAGCAGCCGCTGGAGCTGGTGCTTCCGGAAGGACACCGGCTGGAGCGCGTCACCCTGAATGCCATTCCCGTCCCCGTGGAGTCGGAGAACGGCACCCTGGCGTTGAAGGCCGCTCCGGCGCGGCTGGGAGAGACGGGCGGGACGCTGGAGGTGGTGCTGTCGCGAGAGCTGGGCGTGTTCCACCTCTCCGGCCGGTTGAAGCTGGCGTTGCCGCGAGTCTCCTGGCCGGTGGCGGAGCTCCGCGCACGCGCGCACTTCCCCGCGGTGTTCAACTACCGGCGCGAGGGCGGCAGCCTGGAGCAGTACGAGTCGACGGAAGCAGTTGCCGCGGAGGCGTCGGGCCTGCCCGGAAAGGCGCTGCACTTCCGCCAGTTCCTGGTGGCCGCGTCCTCGCCCACGCTGGAGCTGGGCTACTCCGTGGACATCTCCGACAGCTACTTCCGTTGAAGCCGGGGCACGGGCGCCACCACCGCGAAGGTGGTGCCCGTGTCGGAAGGAAGCAGCTCCAACCTCGCGTGGAAGGCGCGCAGCATGGACTGGGCAATCGTCAGGCCCAGGCCCGTGCCGCCGCGCTCGCGGGCGGTGGTGAAGAAGGCGTCGAAGATGCGCGCACGGTTGGACTCGGAGATGCCCTTGCCGCGGTCCTTCACCACCACGCGCACCAGGTCCGCCTCCGGGGCCTGCTCCACCGACAGGTCCACGCGGACGGTGTCGCCACCGTGCTGGCGGGCATTGGTGACGAGCTGCCACAGCACGTCGTCGAGCACCTCTTGCGGGAGGCTCACCTTCAGGCCCGCGGGTGGGGCCGTCACATGGATGTCCGTGGCACCGTCCGCGCGGGCGCGGAGGGCGAGCCCCTCCAACAGCGGGCCCAGCTCCACCTGCGCGGGCGTGGCCGTCATGGAGTCCGCCCGGGCCAGCTCCAGCAGGCGCTGCACCAGTCGGGTGAGCCGGCGGGCATCCGAATCCACGTTGGCGAGGAACCGCGCGCGTTGCTCGGGGGACATCGCGTCGGCGCTGTCGCGCAGCAGCTCCACCGCGCCTTGGATGGAGGCCAGCGGCGTCTTGAACTCGTGCGACACGTTGGCCGCGAAGGAACGGATGTACTGGTTCCTGTCTCGCAACGCGGTGGCCATGCCGGCCAGGGACTCGGAGAGCTCGGCCAGCTCGGCCACCACGGGGCGCGCCATGGGCTCGAAGCCCGAAGGGTCGCTCATGGCGATGGCGCGCGTCTGCTTCACCAGCGCGCGCACCGGCCGGCCCACCAGCGCGGCGGCGGCCAGCGACATCAGCGCCACCGCGCCGAGCAACACGAAGCCGGTGGCCGTGAGGTTCCACCGGTCCGCGTATGTCGCCTTGGCGAAGGTCATGGGCGTGCGCGTCAGCACCACCGCGCCCCAGACGCGATCGCCTTCCAGCACGGGGAGCGCCACCGTGACGCGGATGCCGGTGTCGCGGCTGAGCGACGCCAGCGGGGTGTCCTCGGGGTCGGCGACGCGGCGGCGCAGCACGCTGACGGGCTCGCCGCGCAGGGCCCGCTGGACCTCGGTTCGGTCCGCCAGCGTGGTCCACAGCAGGGCGGGGCTGCTGCTGGCCACCACCACGCCCTCGGTGTCCACCACGCGGATGCCGGCCAGCGTCGCCGCACGCACCTGTTCGAGCAGCGGCGTCAGTTGCAGTCCCGCCGCGTGTGACAGCGGCTCCGCGGGAACGCGCGAAGGCCGAGGCGTGTCGCCCGGCGGAAGGGATGCATCCGAGGCCCTGAGCGACGGGAGGATGGGGCGCAGGCGCGTGTCGTCGGGAATGGGGAAGGGCCAGGGAGCGGTGCGCTCGCGGCCGTATGCGCCCTCTGGCACGGTGGCGCGCAGCCGCTCGCGGAAGACCTCCGCGACCACCGCGCCCTGGGCAATCAGCTCCGACTCCGTCTGGCGGATGAGCTGGTTGTCGTAGACGCGCACGAAGGCAAGCCCCGCCAGCGTGAGGGCGAACCCCGCGATGCCCACGGCGGCGAACACCAGCCACAAGCGCGGGCGCGCGCGGCGCTCAGGGGAGGGCGAGCCGATAGCCAAGGCCATGCACCGTCTCGATGACGTCTCCGCCCGCGCTCGCGAACTTCTGCCGGACCCGGCGCACGTGGCTGTCGATGGTCCGGTCGCTGACCACCACGTCGTCGTAGACGTGGTTCATCAGCTCATCCCGGGTGAAGACCTTGCCGGGGACTCGGAGCAGCGTGGCCAGCAGATGGAACTCTGTCACCGTGAGCACGACTTCCGTGTCCTGCCACCACGCGCGCCAGCGCTCCGCGTCCATGCGCAGCGGCCCTCGGGACTGCATCCGCGCCGCAGGCGCTTCGGCTTCCGGGGCCGGCGCGGGCCGTGCGCGCCGGAGCACCGCCTTCACGCGTGCCACGAGCTCGCGCGGGCTGAAGGGCTTGGTGAGGTAGTCGTCGCCGCCGAGCTCCAGGCCCAGGATGCGGTCGACCTCGTCATCCCGCGAGGAGAGGAAGACGATGGGCAGTTCGTGCTTGCGCCGGACCTCACGGCACACGGCGAGCCCGTCCAGCTCCGGCATCATGATGTCCAGGACGATGAGCGCTGGGAGGGCGCGGTCGACCTGCGTCAGGGCGGCGCGGCCATCGGCGGCCTCATCCACCCGGAAGCCTCCCTGCTCCAGCGCGAAGCGGACGATTTCCCTCAGGTGAGGATCATCGTCGACGACCAGGACTGTGGGACGTTCGGCCACGGCTGCTCGGGAGGGGAGGGTTGCGACGACTGCCGCACTCTACACCCGCCCGGGCCAGGGAGACGGCCGGGGCGCAACCCCGGCCGTGACTACGACTACCGGCGTGAGCGCCGGCGGGGCCGCGGAATCGCAACCGCCGCGGCGACTAGGAGAACCACTGGAATGAACACGAGCATCGTCTGCGCCGTCACCTTCGCCCCCATCAAGGAAGTGCCGCTACTATGGCGGGCCGGTCTGACGTTGCGCTCGCGGCAATCCTGAAAACAGGTTTTGACGGGACGGTGACAGCGCCCGGCGTCAGATCAGCTCGCGGGTGATGACCTCGGAGCGTTCCTGGTCGTTCCAGGTGACCTTCCGGGTCTCCCGGCCGTTGAAGTAGATGGCCTCCCGGTCGTTGATGAGCTTCCGGATGGTGATGCGGGCAACGGACTGCTGCTCGTCCACGCCGTGGGTCAGCTCGTATCGGGCGACGTCATGGGGGAGCTCGCCCAGTCGGAGGCGGACCTCGCCCAGCATGTCCACGTAGTCCGCCAGCGCCTGCATCTGCCCCAGCGCGCGCCGCATCACCGTGCCCGTGCGCTTGCTGAGCACCCGGTCCCAGAAGAGGTAGCCCGCGCCCAGCGTGGCCGTGCTGGTGAAGAACATGAGGAAGGTGAGCGCCGGATCCAGGTACCGGTTCTGGGTGAGGCCCTGGTGCTTCGAGGCTTCCACCAGGATGTCCTTCATGGCCTCCACGGCCGTGCGGTGGGCCAGTTGCGTCCACTCCCGCGCATCCCGCTCCGCGCCCAGCAGCAGCCAGCAGAGGCCCAGGTGCAGGGCGATGAACGACAGCCGCGCCTTGTCGCGCTCGGTGCCCATGGCTTCCGTGAAGCAGCTTCGCGCGGACTTCAGCTGCTCCAGCTGTTCGTCGCGGGTGGCCTGAGGGGCGCGCACGGCCTCCAGGTGGAGCCGCCCGGCCAGGAAGGGACCTTCCTGCAGCGGCCGGACGTCGCGACGCAACCCGCGAAGGAGGGTGAGCTGTGCTTCGTGAAGGCCGAGGAGCGTCTCCAGCAGCGTGACCGCGGCGGGAGCCTGAGACCTGCCGCCCGCGTGCGGTGGAATCGCCAGGACGAGATCATCCCACTTGGCCATGTGCGGACTCCGTGTGGCTGGGCGATGCAAGACGTGCGGCAAGCCCCCTCACGGATCAGTCTGCCACAACCTCCACGCCATCGAAGAATGTGGGCCGCAGTTCATGCGGGAGCGGCATTCTTCAATGCGACGGAGCGGCTGGCTTTCAAGCTCGGTAGAAAAAGCCAGTCACTCTCTCGAAATGGCGTGAGTCTGTTTTTACTCCCCCGTGCCGAGCACCGTGTGTGTGGCTCAGCCCTGGCCCGGTGGAGGCGCCATGTACATGCGGAAGCGCGTCACCGGCCGGTAGCCCATGCGGGTGTAGACGGGCTCGCCTGCGCTCGTGGCGTGGAGGACGGTGCGCTCGGTGCCCCAGTCCTGATGGGCCTTCGCCAGCGCATGTCGCATCACGGCCTCGGCGGCACCTTGCCGGCGGTGTTGGGGCTGGGTCGCCACCAGGGCGACGTAGGCGGCGGCATCCACGCGCAGCACCACCGTGCTGGCCGCGGCCTCTTCGTCGCGGCACGCCACGAAGCCCTGGCAGTCCGGGGTGTAGAGCGTGTCCTTGTCAAAGGCTTCACGGCCGAAGTGGCGGGGGACGTCGTAGACGTTGGCGTTGATGTCGGCCACGGCCTGCCGGCCCCAGGTATCCGTGACGGGACGCACGGTGAACGGAGGCCGTGAGTGAATGGAGGGCGTCAGCCGGTCCGCCACCATGCCGGTGACGTCCATCTCGGACTTGAGCCCGTACCAGGCGAGGATGGATGGCGCGTTGTCGCGCACGGATGGCGCCAGCCAGTCGTCGCAGACGACGAAGCTCCAGCCATGTTTGCCGGCGGAGAAGTAGCGCGCCGCCGAGGCCGCCGCGGCCGCCAGCGCTTGTTCCGTGTCGACGGGCGCGCGCAGGAAGGCGGAGTTCATCATCGACCAGGCGACGTGGCAGGCGGTGATGTAGACCTCGGGGCGCTCCACCACTTCACCCGACTTGCTGCCCAGGGCGAACAGCCTCCAGGCTCCACGGTACTGCGCGTTGGACTCGTCTATCTCGACGCGTGAGGGGGCGGGCATCGCGGCTCCTGGGGTGAGGGGAATCGGCGAGCATACCCGACCTCGGGAGCGTTCATCGCGCCACTGCCCGGCAGTCGTGGGTGGCGGTGGACGCGGGGCGCGTCTACGTTGAGCGGATGACGCATGCGGTTTCCGAGACATGGACACTGCCCTGGCGGGGCCTGGGGTTGAGCAGCAACCTGAGCGTGGCGGACGTGCCGCAGCCCTACCGCTTGCTGGACGAGTCACCGGGCCTCTTCGACTACGTGGAGTACAGCGCGCCGCTCTCCCTGGAAGAGTCGAAGGCGCACGCCTCGCTGTTCCCGGAGATGTGGCGCCGTCGCCAGGACGTCCCGGTGCTCTTCCATCCCGTCCACCTCAACCTCTGGGGGCCCGCGCTGGAGCCCGTCCAGGCCTTGAGGGATTTGGACGCCCACGCGCGCGCCGTGGAGAGCCCCTGGGTGGGCAACGACGTGGGCTGGTGGCACGTGGATGGGCAGCCCTTCCCGGGCTACCTCTACTTCACGCCGCCCTTCAACGAAGCGGGCCTGGAGGCGTGCGTGTCCCACGCGCTCCATGTCCAGCAACACCTGTCCGTGCCGCTCGCGCTAGAGAACCCCGCGGTGCTCGCGCGGCGAGGGCAGTGGCATGTGCTCGACTTCATGGCGAAGCTGCACGCGCGCACCGGGGCGCCGCTGCTGCTCGACCTGGGGCACCTGCTCAGCCATCAGCTCGCCGCTGGCCTGCCGCTGCAGACGGGGCTGGATGGCTTTCCGCTCGACCAGGTCATCGAACTGCACATCGCCGGAGGCGTGGTGACGCACCGGGGGCCGCGCAGCTTCTACGTGGATGACCACACGCAGCCGGTGCGCGAGGAGCTGTTCGACCTGCTGGCCTCGTTGATTCCGCGTTGCCCATCGCTGCGCGCCGTCACCTTCGAGGGGGATGGCCACCCGCCCGAGGTCGCCCGGATGTCCTTGCGCCGCCTGCGCCAGTTGGTGCCCGCGGGAGCGCGTCCGCCGCTGACGTGGCGCGTACCGGCGGCTGTCGCGGCCGTGCCTCCGCTCACGGAGGACAGCCAGCCCTGGGCCTTGTTCGACGCGGGGTACGCCGCCGCGCCCGCGGCCTCCGTGGAGGACGAAGCGGGCACGCTGGCGGACCAGGACTTCCGCTTGGCCGTGGTCGCGGAGGTCCTGGACCGCGATTGGCCGCTCACCCGGTTGCTGCTCGCGGGCACGCGGGAGGGCCTGGCGGCCTTCACCGGCTCGAAGGAGTACCGGAAGCTCTTCGACTCCGTGGCGCGGACGCCCGGTCAGTCCTTCGCGTCCTGGGCCATGCGCCGCCTGCGCGAGTCACCGGATGAGGGGGCGTCGGCGGCGCTGACGCTGGAGATGCTGCTGCCGTCGCTGTTCACGCGGCGAGTGCCCGCGCCCGCGCCGGGGCAGGTGGGGTTGATGGAGGACGTGCGGGTCGGGTCGCTTCCCGTGGACCTGTCCGAGCTGGTCCATTCCGCCCGAGCCGTGCGCCGGCACCTCACGGCCCGTGCGTGGGCATGTGGCACGTTGGAGCTGTCCGGCCTGGATTCGCTGAACCAGGTGGCGCGCCGGCCCGGCCCGGGGCCCTGGTCCTTCGTCGCTCGGCGCAGGGCGGGAGGACCGGAGGTGATGTCCGTGCCCCCGGCCTTGGGTGAATTCCTGGGAATGCTCGCTGTGCGGCCCATGGCCGAGGCGGAGGTGGCCCCTGGGCTGCTGGAGGCGGCGAGGGCGCGAGGGCTGATCCGCCAGGGATAGCGGGAAGAATTGTCCGGGATTGGACCGAACCCTTGCGCAGGTCGCCCTGGTAAGATACGTCGCGCCCACATGGCGTCCCCCCTCGTCGTCGGAATCGCGGGCGGCACCGCGTCCGGCAAGACCACCGTTGCCCGCAAGGTACGCGAGGCATTGGCCGATTGCCGCGTGGCCTTCATCGATCAGGATTCATACTACCGGGACTTGAAGGACCTTCCGCTGGCGGACAGGCGTGAGGTGAACTTCGACCACCCGGATGCCTTCGACAGGGAGCTGCTCGTTCAGCACCTGCAAGCGCTGAAGTCCGGGCAGCCCATCCAGAAGCCCGTCTACGACTTCGTCACTTCGTCGCGCACGCCGCAGACGAAGAAGGTGGACCCCGGCGACATCATCCTCATCGAGGGCATCCTGGTGCTCCACATGAAGGAGGTCCGGGATGAGATGGACGTGAAGATCTACGTCGACGCGGACGACGACCTTCGCATCCTCCGGCGCCTCACCCGCGACATCAAGGACCGCGGACGCGACTTCGACCACGTGGTGAGCCAGTACCTGCGCCACGTGCGGCCCATGCACATGGGCTTCGTGGAGCCGTCCAAGCACTTCGCGGACATCATCATCCCGCACGGCGGCAACAACGAGATTGCCATCGGCATGCTGGTGGGCGCGCTTCGCGGCAAGCTCTCTGGCGCCGTGAATCGGGACGACTAGTCAGCAGCGCCGCAGGAAGTCGCTCAGCGGGCCATGGAGCCGCTCCGCGTCCTGGAGCAGTGCCGCGTGGTCCCCGGGCCCCGGCAGCTCGAGGAAACGGGCGCTCACGCCCGCGGCGCTCAGCAGGTGGTAGGTGTCACGCACCCGGTTCACCGGGGCCATGGCATCCGACGTCCCCGTCACCAGGAGCACTCGCGCACGGATTCGCGAGAAGCCGTCCGACACGTCGCTGCCCGCGTACGCCGAGCACAGCGACGCCCAGGACACCGCGTCGAAGGCGTCCGCGAAGGCATCCGCTTCCGCCTCCAGCGCGGCGCGGGCCGCTTCGGGGGCCGGGTACGC
Source organism: Myxococcus sp. AB056 (assembly GCF_006547365.1). NCBI lineage: Bacteria > Pseudomonadati > Myxococcota > Myxococcia > Myxococcales > Myxococcaceae > Myxococcus > Myxococcus sp. AB056. The sequence goes on from NZ_VHLB01000020.1 coordinate 95,088, forward strand.
GGAGGCCAGGAACTCACGCCCGCAGAGCAGCTTCAGGAAGTCCAGACGCAGCTTGCGCATCGTCTTTCGCGGCGGCGCGTCCAGCGCGTAGAGGCCGTCCCGGTAGTCCGGGTCCGCGCGCAGCACCTGCCAGGACAGGCCCAGCTTTTCGCGCACGCCTTCGGGCAGCGCGCGCGCCGCGCCGATGGCCACCACGCCCTCGGCCAGGTCGGGGAACAGTGACGCCACTCGCAGCGCCACATGGGCGCCCAGGCCCACGCCCACCAGCGCCCGCACGTGCGTCAGTCCCCGCGCGCGCAGCGTGGCCGACACGGCGCGCGCCATGTCCTGCACCGTGAGCGGCGGCAACTCGAGCCCCCAGCGTTCACCCGACGCGGGATTCACCGTCGCGGGCGACGTGCTGCCGAAAGGGCTGCCGAGCAACCCGGGAGAGAAGACGGGGGTGATGGCGGGGTCCAACGCGAGATTCGTCCCCACCAGGGCGCGTCCCCAGCCGGAGGGCTGGTATGCCGAGTCCTCCGGCGGGCCCAACGCGAGGTGCGAATGCGCGAGGTCGTGCAGCAACACCACCGCTTTGCCGTCTGATGGTTCTCCGTAGGCCGCCCACGCCACCTGGGGATTGCCCAGCAGCTCTCCTTCCTCCAAGGGAAGGGGCGTGGTGAACAGGTGGGTCCCGGTGGCCTGGATCACGTTGGGGATTTTTCATATCACTGCCGGGACAAAGGCACAGGAGACTGCCGCGTGAAGCGCTACTTCGGAGTCATCGTCATCGTCGCGGGTGTGCTGCTGGCCGCCGTCATGAGCTATCGCAGCGCGAGCGGTCGCGCGCTGGAGGCTCAGCGGGATGCGGATCAGCAACGGATTCACGCGGAGTACCTCGAACGCGTGGGCTGGATGCGCGCCAACCCGGACGAGGCCAGCTACCGTGATGAGTTGAAGCCCTTCTTCAAGAACTACTTCGAGCAGGTGGACGCGCATCTGGCGCGTTTCAAGGGGAACACGAAGTTCGACGACTACCTCCTGGAGCTGGAGAAGCGCGAGGAGAGTGGCGCGAAGGACGACCGCGCCAAGGACCGCAAGGCCTTCTACGAGTACACGCGCAAGACGTTCGACAGCCTGCGCGAGGGCCGTTACCGCCCGGTGTGGTCGGCCACGGACAAGGGCATGCGCCTGGACATCATCTCCTCCGACGTGGTGATGGTGCTGGGCAAGCCGCAGATCCGCCTGCAGTTGGCGGTGTGGGGCGCGCAGCGCGTGCTCAAGGATGACGGCAAGGTGCTGAAGATGATGACCAGCGCCACGTTCGACACGGTGTGGAAGCTCACGGACGCGAAGGGGAAGCTGCTGGGCGAGATGCGCGGCGCCGACCCGTCCATGAAGATTGACCACCCGGAGCGCTTCGTCCGCGCGTTCCCCCCGCAGATGGTGCTGGGCCATTACGACCTGGACCTGCTCCCGAACGAGGTGGCGAAGGTGGAGATGACCATCAACCTCTCCTCCAGCGCGGCGTCGGGCGGTACGGCGACGTCCACCTACGTGTGGAAGCTGGACGTGCCGTCGGAGTGGAAGCTCGGCGCTGGCGAGACCTGGGAGGGTGCCACCCAGGAAGAGCGGCCCGAGGAGGAGATCGACCCGTCGAAGGCCGCAGCGAACTAGGCCTTCGCGGGGGTTACTCCACCACCGTGAAGTGAGAGCCGAGCCGGTACGCGGACAGCGTGCCGGCGTCGTCCAGGAAGTAGAGGTTGAGGCGCACGTCGGCCTGGAGCGCGACGAGCCCCACGCCGGCCTGGACCTCCGCGAGCACCTGCCCGCCGCGGGGGTCCACGGCACGGACGCGCTCCCCCGGCACCAGCGTGATGTCGCGCGCGGTATGGGCGGGGAGCGCGTTGATGAGCGGCTCGCCCGCGGCGCCCACGCGCCAGTCCACCGTGCCGGATGCGGCCACCCGGGTGGCGGCGCCCGAGGCGCTCGTCACCACGACCGCGCGAGGGAGGGACGCCAACGCAAAGGGGCCAGGGCCCAGGTTGAGCGGGCGCTCCCAGAGGCGTCGGCCCTTCGTGTCCAGGCAGAGCAGGATGCCTTCGCGCTCGCGCTCTCCGGCGATGAACACCCGCGAGCCCACGGGCAACGGCGCGGACAGGTGGGACAGGTTCGGCTCATACGTCCACACGGATTCGCCGGTGTGCGCATCCGCGAGCAGCACGGCCCAGTGCGAGCCGCGGCCCAGCATGGCCAGGAAGCGCCGGCCCCAGGCCACCGGGGGCCCGTGGAACGGCATGGGCGCGCGCATGCGGTAGCGGACCTGTCCATCTTCCAGGTCGAGCCCATAGAGGTAGCCCGAGTCCGTGCCCACCAGCGCGCGGTGTCCCTGGGTGGCCAGCCAGCTGCGCTGGGTGCGCGGCGGCGCCAGGCGCCAGACCTCGCGGCCCGTGGCCTCCGCAAAGGCGACGACGGTGCGGTCCTCGGACAAGGTGAGCAGCAGGCCGTCCTTGCGCAGCAGCAGCGGGCCCAGCGGGATTCCGTCGTGGTCATGCAGCCAGCGCGCGCCACCGCCCCGGCCCGTGAAGCCGTAGACGCGCGCGATGTCCGCCGCCACCGCGTGGCCATCCGCCGACGCGGCCACGCCCAACGCCGCGGCGCGCTTCCACAGCAGTTCTCCGTCCTTGCGGGAGAATGCGGAGGCCAGGTGCGGCGCGCAGTACACCGGTCCGTGCCGGCCAAGCAGCAGCCGCGATTCCTCCGCGTCCGGCAGGCCGCGCTTCTCCCACAGCTTCGCGAAGCGCAGCCGGCGCAAGCGGCCGGGGACCTTCAACGGCCGTGACGTGCCCTGGCCCGTGGCGCGGGCCTTCTTCTCGCGGGCCGCGCCCTTGGCCTCGGGGGGCTGCACGGGGCCTCGCAGGTGCGAAAGGCCCTCGCGGCAGCGCTCCGCCAGCTCCATCCGGTACGGGTTGGCCACCAGCGCGTGGTCCGCTTCCGCGAAGGCCGCGGCCAGGGACTCGCCCAGGTGGAAGAGGGCGGCGGCGAGCACGGTGCCCGTGAGCGGGAAGGGCGCCCCGGTGCGTCCCGCCTTCGCCTGGCCCGACTTCAGGTCGACCAGGAGCGAAGGCTTCGCGCCCGCGGGGGCCAGTTCGAAGCGGCTTTCGCCCAGTTCCACCGCGCGCGCCAGGTCCACCGCTTGTCGCGACAGCTCCAGCGTCGTCAGGAACGGCGGGCCGGGGACGCGCCAGGCCTCGGGCTTGCCGGGCAGCGACAGCCAGACCTCGCCCGCTGCCAGCAGGGGCGCGAGCAGTCCGGCCGTCCCCCGCGCGGCGCCACGGCCCATGGGCGCCCCGGCGTTCCGGAGCTCGAAGCCGAAGCCCGGGATTTCCGTGGGCTCCACGCGCCGGGTGGCGGGCCGGGCCGGCGCCTCGTCAGGAGGACGGGCGGGCCGGTTCAGGCCCTTCAGCGGCTCCTTGAGGGCCTGCCCCACGGTGGTGGCGAGCGCCTTGGGCCCAGCCCGGGTGACGTCGGCGAGGAATCGCTCGCCGGCCTCGCGGACCGCCTCCACCAGTTCCTCCAGCTCCACCCGGACGGGCGGGCGCATCAGCCGGGCAGGGCGGGAGAGGTTGGCCACGAGCAGCTCCACCTCCGGCCCCATGCGGCGGAGCACCAGCTCCAGGTGGGCCTCGGGCAGGGAGACCTGGGCCAGTTTCTGACGTCCACCCGCGAGCGCCGCAACTGAGCGCACCAGGGAGGGGACGACTTCTGCTAGAGACTCCTCCACGGCCCCGGACAGAAGGTCCACCCCGTCCAATTCCAGTGCGATGGAATCGAGCGGGGAAGCCGCGGGTTCGCGTTTCCAGCGCTGTCCGATGCGTATGCGGGTCATCTTGCGTTCGTTGACAAGCCAGTTTAGCGATGGCTAGCATCCGCCGCCTATACGGACCTACATTTTTGTAACCGTTCGGAATTCCTGGGGAATACTCGATGACATTCTACGAGGCCGCGCTCCGCATCCTGGAGAGCGAAGGTCGTCCCCTCCACTTCCTTGAAATTACCGAGAAGTCCATCCAGCAGAGCCTGCTCTCCCACGTGGGCAAGACGCCTGAGGTGACGATGCTGTCGCGCCTCGCAGCCATGGCGCGCCGCACGCGGGATCGCAAGGTACTTGTGACGGCGAAGGATACCTTCGCGCTGGTTGACTGGTCGATTCCCGAGGACGTCGAGGCACTGGCTCAAACCGGCGTGGTGGAGCCGCATCCTGAAGAAGAACTGCCGCCGCTGCGTCCGCCGGAGCGTCACCCGGAGCCGCGCACGGACAACGTGCGGGTCGCGGGGCGTGGCAGCGACCGCAAGCGCCGCCGCGACGAGGACGAGGAGCGTGGCGGTCGCCGCAAGCGCTTCCCGCCGCTGCCCGAGGTGGTGTTCGAGATTCTCAGTGAGTCGGACATCGGGCTGCGCACCGAGCAGATCATCGAGCGCGCCCGGGTCAAGGAGCTGTGCGCCGAGGACACCACGGTGGAGGCGGTGCTCACCGCGCTGCTGGAGGACAACCAGCGTCGCATCGACGCGGGCCGCCGGCCGCAGTACGCCTTCAGCAAGGACTCTGGAGAGGTGTCGCTGGAGCGCGCTGGCGCCCCGAGCGAGGCCCCGCCGCTGGAGCTCCAGGCCGCGTTCGCGCAGGCGCTGGGCATCCCGCTGGAGGCCGGCCGTCCGGTGCTGGGCAAGCCGGCTGCCGCGGGCGAGGCCCCTGCGGATGCCGCGCTGGTGTCCACGCTGCGCGCCGCGCTCAAGGACGCGCGCCGCTCCGTGGCGCGTGGGCTGCGCAAGCGCCTGGGCGAGCTGGACGTCGGTACGTTCGAGAAGTCCGTCGTGAAGATGATGCACGGCCTGGGCTTCCGCGAGCTGAAGGTGGCCAAGCGGTCCAAGGAAGGGCCCTTGCTCACGGCTCGCAAGCGCGAGGGCAGCGTGGAGCTGCGCTACGCGGTGCGCATGCTGAAGGGCACCCCCGGCATCGACCGCAAGTCGGTGCAGGAGCTGCGGCGTGACCTGGGCCACTATTCGGCGCAGGTGGGCCTGTTGGTGAGCGCGGGTGACGTGCGCGGTGATGCGCGCACCGAGGCGCAGGCCAATGGTTCGCTGGTGATGCTCTGGTGCGGCGACGCGCTGGGCGAGAAGTTCCTGGAAGCGGAGACGGCCGTCTCCGTCACGCAGGTCGCGCTGTACGAGGTCGACGAGAAGTTCTTCGAGGCCGCGAAGCTGGATGCCGAGGAGGCCCAGAAGCGCCGCGAGGAGCGTCAGCGCGAGAAGCAGGCCCGGGAGGGCGAGGAGCCCACCGAGGCCGCGGCGCCGGCGGAGCGCGAGCGCCCGCGTGAGAAGCGCCGCCGTGAGCGTGAGTCGCGCGAGGCCCGCGAGGCTCGTGAAGCCGAGGCCACCGCGGGGGCTTCCACGGAGGAGGCTTCGGCTGCTCCCGCCGGGGATGCGCGTGAAGCCGCTCCGATTCCGGCCGCGCCGGTCCTGCAGGGCCGCGAGGACGATGAGGAGGGCGACGACGAGGACGGGGATGATGACGACCTCGAGGCCGCCAGCGCTTTCGTGGGTGGTGTGCGTCCCGATGGAACTCCCGCGGAGGCCGGTGCCGAAGGGGCACAGGGTGACCGCAAGCGCCGCCGCCGTCGTCGCCGGGGCCGTCGCGGCCGTGGCAGCCGCGCGGGTGAGGCCGGTGCCACCGGAGCTCCTGGTGAGGCGGGGGCTGCAGGAGAGGCCGCCGCCGCGGGTGAGGCGGGGACTGCAGGAGAGGCCGCCGCCGCGGGTGAGGCCGGCGCTTCGGTCGCGGGTGAGGCGGGCGCTTCCGTTGCTGGGGTTGTTGGTGTCGCCGCTGACGAGGCCGGAGCCTCGGCTGCGGGCACTGACGGAGAGGCGGCTGCCGGGGGCGTCGCTGGAGAGACGACTCCTGTCGATGCCGCCGGTGTGTCGGCTGCCGGATCCGGTGTGACGGGAGGCGAGTCTCCTGCTGCCAACGGTGCTGGCGAGGCACCTCCCGTCTCCGAGTCGGTCGATTCACGCGCTGACGGTGGCGAGGGCTCGGCTGCTGCCCCAGGTGCCGCATCGGGCGAAGCGATTGCCTCGGCGGGTGGCGTTGCCGGTTCCGAGGCAGCCTCCGGCGAAGCGGCATCCGCGTCCGTGGGCGTCGCCACGCAGGCAGATGTGCCCGGGACTGTTCCTTCCGAGGGAACGTCATCGGCTGCTCCGACTTCGGGGCAGACGCAGGCGGGCGTGCTGGACGGCTCGGCGGGCGAAGTGGCCTCTGGTGCCGCGACGACGACGTCTTCTGGCGTCGTGGAGGGCGCGCAGGCCAGCGAGCCTGCTTCCTCTCCCACCGACGGTGAGCCGTCCGCTGACTCGTCCGAGCCCCCCAAGGGGCCGTCCGGGGAGCGCGATAGCTGACGCAGCACTCCAGGAGGTGAGGGATTGGTCGGCGCCGTCGCTCTCCAGGTGTTACCCTGGGGAGCGATGAAGCCGGTCCTGTTGCTCGCCTCCTGCGTCGTCCTGCTGCTCGGTGCCTGCCGGTGGCAGTCGCCGCGCTACCCGGTGGCGCCGGTGGAACTCTCCGGAGCCACCCTGCGGGACAACGCCCTGCTGGGACTGGCTCCCGAGGGCGTGGCCACGCTCTTCACCGCCGCCCTGAAGGACTCCGGCCGTTTCGAGCAGAAAGGCGCGGAGGCGCCGCGTGAGGAGCGGCCCTGGCGCATGACGCTGGACGTGCCCTTCACCCGCGAAGTGCTGAAGGACGGTGACCCGCGCAGCTTCGCCGAAGTGGGCGCCAACCTGGTCCTGGAGCGCTTCGGTGGGAGTCTGCCTCAGCGCTACGAACTGGTCGGGCTCGGAGAGGCGCCCGTCGAGGAGGACTCGCCCGCGGGACGGCAGATGGCCATGCGCACGGCGCTGACCAACGTGCTGCGCCAGGTGACCGAGTCCGCCGTCATGCAGTTGACGGCGCTGGACCGCTCCGATGAAGCGCTGGTGCTGGACCTCAAGGCCACGGACTCGCGGGTGCGGGAGTTCAGCCTGCGCACGCTGGCGGAACGGCAGCACCCGGCGGCCGCGCCGCTGCTCATCGACCGGCTCAAGGAAGTGACCGACGCGGAGACGGTGCGCAGGACGATGGGCTCGCTCGTGGAAATGAAGGCGCGAGTCGCCGTGCCCGTGCTCATCGACCTGGCGCGTGGCCGTGACCTGGGCTTCGTGCAGGAGATTGTCTTCGCGGTGGGCGAAATCGGTGGCCCGGAGGCGGAGGCCTATCTCTACACGATGGCGCAGGGGCACGATGCGCCCGCCGTCCAGGCCGCCGCGCAGCAGGCGCTGGACACGCTCTACGCATCACGTAAGCACTCACCTGCGGAGGCGCGTGGCCCCGGCCGCGCGGACTGACATCGACATGAAGCGTTCATTCGGCATGGGCGGGGCCGCGGTGCTGGCGGCCCTGGTGCTGGGCACGGGCTGTTCCAAGAACGTCGACGCGGCGGCGGGGGCGAGCGCTGGCACCGATGACGTGTCCGCGTACTACCCGCTCGCGGTGGGCAACAGCTGGACCTACCGGATCAACGGTCGCGACGACAAACAAGTCACCGTGGAGATTCTCAAGGAAGAGGCCGGCGTCTTCCATGACAGCCAGGGCGGTCAGCTCTCGCTGGACGGCTACGGCTTGAGAGATCCCAAGCGCTACCTGCTGCGCGGCCCGGTGAGGACCGGGCACGCGTGGACGAACGTGGTGTCCGTGTCCTCCACGGAGCGCTACCGTATCGTCCAGGCGGGGGACTCCTGTGAGACGCCCGCGGGCACCTTCCCGAGCTGTGTCCAGGTGGAGGGCCGCAACCGGGTGGACGCCAAGGCCACGCTGGTGAACACGATGACGTTCGCGCCTGGCGTCGGCATGGTGCGCATCGAAATGGCCGTGGAGACCAACGGCCAGCTGATGCCGCAGACCTCCTTGGAGCTGACGGCCTGGCAGCTCCGGGACGGCGCGGCGCCGCCTTCGGGCTGATACGGTGGAGACTCTCCACGAGGTGCCGCTGTGGCCGCCAATGCGAACGAGCAGACCCAGGAAGAGCTCATCCTGAGCTTCCTGTCGGAAAGCGGGGGCGATTACACCTCCGGTGAGGCGCTCTCCAGCAAGCTGGGCCTGTCGCGCACGGCGGTGTGGAAGCACGTGGAGGCCCTGCGCGCGAAGGGGTACCGCATCGAGGCGGTGTCCGCGCGAGGCTATCGGCTGGTGGAGGTGCCGGACCGGCTCACCTCGCTCGAGGTGGGCCCGCTGCTGGACACCCACGACCTGGGCCGCACCATCCACCACCACGAATCGCTGCCTTCCACCAACGAGAAGGCCTTCCGCCTGGCCCAGGACGGCGCCAGGCACGGTGAGGTCGTGGTGGCCGAGCAGCAGACCGCGGGCAAGGGGCGCCGGGGCCGCACCTGGGTGTCCCCGCCGGGCCTCAATCTCTACTTCTCCGCCATCCTCCGTCCGGGCCTGCCGCCCCAGCGCGCGCCGGAGCTGACGTTGGTGGCGGCCGTGGCGCTGGCGGAGTCGCTGCGCGACGCGGGCGTGGAGGCCGCCATCAAGTGGCCCAACGACGTCCACATCGACGGCCTCAAGGTCGCGGGAATCCTCACCGAGCTGTCCGCCGAACCCGAGCGCGTGCACTTCGTCATCGTGGGCGTGGGGGTCAATCTCAACTCCCAGGCCGAACACTTCCCGGAGGAGCTGCGGGCCACCGCCACGTCGTTGTCCCTGGCCCTGGGGCAGCGGGTACACCGGGCTCGCTTCGCCGCGTCGCTCTGGACGCGGCTGGAGGAGTGGTTGGACCTCTACCTGGACACGGGCTTCGACGCGGTGCGTGCCCGCTGGAAGGCGCTGTCCTCCACGCTGGGGCAGGACGTGCTGGTGCGCACTGACCGGCAGGAGCTGCGGGGACGGGCCGAGGACATCGACCCATCCGGGGCGCTGCTGGTTCGGACGGCGGAGGGCTCGCTCGAACGCGTGTTGGCGGGCGACGTGGAGCAGCTGCGCCCACGGCGGTAGAGTGCGCGGTGTGATGCTCCTGGCCATCGACGTCGGCAACACCAACACCGTGCTCGGAGTGTTCGAGGGCCGGCGCCTGCTCGACCACTGGCGCGTGGAGACCAGCACGCGCCGCACCTCGGATGAGTACGGCATCCTGGTCCGGCAGCTCTTCACCCATCGCGGCATCGACCCGATGAAGGTGACAGCGGTCGTCGTCTCCAGCGTGGTGCCGCCGCTCCAGTCCAACCTGGAGAAGATGAGCGAGCGGTACTTCCGCGTCCGCCCCATGTTCATCGGGCCCGGCGTGAAGACGGGCATGCCCATCCTCTACGACAACCCCCGGGAGGTGGGCGCGGACCGCATCGTCAACGCGGTGTCCGCCTACGAGCGGCACCACGCCGGCGTGGTGGTCGTGGACTTCGGCACCGCGACGACGTTCGACGCGGTGTCGCCGAAGGGGGAGTACCTGGGGGGCTGCATCTGCCCCGGCATCAACATCTCCATGGAGGCGCTGTTCCAGAATGCCTCCAAGTTGCCGCGCGTGGAGTTCGCGCGGCCACCGCATGTCATCGGGCGCAACACCGTGCACTCCATGCAGGCCGGACTCGTCTACGGCTACGTGGGCATGGTGGACGGCATCTGCGCCCGCATGCAGGCCGAACTGGGCTTTCCGGTGAAGGTCGTCGCCACCGGGGGGCTCGCGTCGCTGGTGGCCAGCGAGTCCAAGGCCATCCACCAGGTGGATGAGTTCCTCACGCTCGAGGGCCTGCGCATCATTTACGGAAGGAATCACGCGTCATGACCACTGCCGCTCCCAACGCCGTCCCGGCGCCGCCGCCGGGCTGTCCCTTCGATGCGGAGTTCCTGCCGCCCAACCTGCGCAAGCACGTGGACCCCGCGGCGCCGGTGCCGCTGCGGATGATGGCGGCGAAGTCGCTCGTTCCGCTCAGCCCGTCCGACATGGTGGGCGCGCTCTACATGCTCACGTTCGACCCGGACGCGAACGTGCGCGAGACGGCCGCGAAGACGGCCACGGGGCTGCCGGACCGGATCCTGGGCTCCGCGCTGCGTGACGAAGAGGTGCAGCCGCCGGTGCTCGGCTACCTCCTGGGGCTCGTGAAGGGCAACGAGGCGTACGCGGAGATGCTGGTCCTCAACGCCAGCACGCCGGATGACGCGGTGGCGGACGTGGCGAAGGACTGCAGCCCGAAGCTGGCGGAGATCATCGGGCAGAACCAGCTCCGCCTGCTGCGCCACGAGGACATCCTCCGGAACCTCTGCGCCAACGCGAGCGCGCCGGTGTCGCTCATCGACAACGTCTGCGACTTCGCGGTGCGCAGCGGGCTGACACTGATGGACGTGCCGCAGATGAAGGCCGCGCGCGTGCGCGTCTTCGGCCCCGAGGCCGCGGAGGCGCCCCCGCCGCAGGGCCCCACCGCGGAGGAGGTGCTCCAGGAGTTCCAGGAGGCCGCGGACGAATCGGCCGCGCCCATGGAGGAGGGCAAGCGCCTGACGCTGGCCCAGCGGGTCATGCGCATGTCCATCGCGGAGAAGATCAAGCTGGCCACGCTGGGCAACAAGGAAGCCCGCACCGCGCTCATCCGCGAGACGAACAAGCTGGTGGCGGTGGCCGTCATCCGCAGCCCGCGCATCACCGACGGTGAGGTGCTTTCGTGCGCCGCCAACCGCGCGATGATGGATGACGTGCTGCGCGTCATCTACAACAACCGCGAGTGGACGAAGAACCACAAGGTGAAGATGGCGCTGGTGAAGAACCCCAAGGTTCCGCTCACCGTCACCATGAAGTTCCTCAACTCGTTCCGCGACGCCGAGCTGAAGGACCTCAGCCGCGACAAGAACGTGCCCGCGGCCGTGCAGGGCTTCGCGAAGAAGCTGCACGAGAAGAAGACGACCCCGAAGAAGCAGGGGTAGGGGCAGGCTGTGCCCCGGGCTCGGGAGGCCCGGGGAGCGCGGCCCGTGCGACTAGGCCGCGGCTTCGCTGGCGTCGTCCGCCACCGAGGACGCGGGCTCGTCCAGGAGCTGCTGCGCGATGACGAGCGCCTTCTTCGTCTTCTCGCGCAGCTTCTCCTCGTTCTTGATGCGCGCGTAGAGGCGCGTCACGCGCTCCTCGTTGCGGGCCGTGGCGGCCTCCAGCTCGGCGATGCGGCCGCGCAGTTCGTCGGCCTCCGCGCTGGCGCGGCTGCTCTGCTCGGACAGCTCTACCTGGGCCTGGCCCAGCTGGACGCGCAGGTCCTCGGCCTCATGCTGCGCGGCCTGGACCTCCGCCTCCAACTGCCCCGCGCGAGCGCGCAGATCCTCCAGCTCCGCGGCGTAGGCATGCGCCTGGGCCTGGTGCTGGTCCAGCTCCGTCTGCAGCGCGGTGAGCTGCGCGGACGCGCCCCGGGCCTCTTCCTTGGCGGCGGCCAGCTGCTGGTCCACGCGCTTGCGGTCCGTGGCGAGCGACTCCGCCCGGGCGGTCAGCGTCTTGAGCTGGGCGTCGCGCTGGGCGAGTTCGGACTCGGCGGTGCTGGCCTTCTGCTCCAGCTCCAGGCTCTGGTCCTTGAGCTCGATGATCTCCTGGTCCTTCTGATTCAGCTCCGTCTTGAGGCGGAGGATCTCCTTGTCCTTCTTGTTGGCCGCGTCGCGGAGGGCGAAGGTGTCCTTGTCGTTCTTCCCCGAGGACGCCCGGGCCGCCTCCAGCTCCGTGGCCTGGCTCTCCAGCTGCGCCTCCAGGTCACGCACGCGCTCCTCGGCGTGGGACGCCGCACCACGCGAGTCATCGAGCTCGGCCTGCAGTTCGGCCACCTTCGTGCGCAGGCTGCGCAGCTCCGCGGCGTCGGCCGCGGGCGCCACCGCGACGGGCGGCGGGGCAGGGC
>NZ_VHLB01000210.1:0-643 GCF_006547365.1 Myxococcus sp. AB056
GTCCCCCCACGGCGCGGACTCCCCCTCGTCTGTCTTTAGTTCCCAGAGATCCCCCCACATGAAGAAGACCCTCCTGTTGGTTGGAACGCTGCTCGGTATGAGCAGCACGGGCTGCGGTGCCCCTGAAGATGATGTTTCATCTGAAGCCGGTGCGTCCCCCATCGAATTCGACGCCCTCGACAACTCCGCGGTCAGCGCCGCGGCGTTGACCACCCCCGGGTGCACCGCACTGACGGCCCGGTCGGTGATTTCCAACGGCGACGACGGGAACGTCGCAGCCAATACCATGGACGACAACCTGGGCACGCGCTGGAGCCGGAGCGGCCGGGGCTCGTGGGTTGACTATGACCTGGGCTCCATCCGGCAGGTCGCCGGTGTCTCCGTCGCGTGGCACCAGGGCAATACCCGCACGAATGAGTTCTTCGTCTCTGTCTCACCGGATGGCTATACCTATACACAGGTCTATTCGGGCAAGAGCAGCGGCACCACGACCGCCGCGGAGACGTACAGCTTCAAGGCCATCAACACGCGCCGGGTTCGCGTCACCTTTCTGAGCAACAACGTCAATGAGTGGGCCAGCATCGCCGAGGCGCGTGCCTGCTCGTCCACGACGTCGACTCCCACCGACCCCACCCCCGACCCG
>NZ_VHLB01000211.1:0-639 GCF_006547365.1 Myxococcus sp. AB056
TAGCTTACTTGCCCTAATCTCTTGTTTCACGCCCGCCTCCCGGCGGATTGTCGAAACTCGAAACCAAGGCCCAGACTCCTGCTCTTCGCAGCAAGCCTGGAAGACTTCTTGTTACTTACGCTTGATTCAAAAGCCCTGACTCTCTTCCCCTCGCCTTCGCCTCACGGCGTCGGCTGGGTACTCTCGTCAGGGCTTCTGCGAGAACTTCTCTCAGCAGAAATTGAACTTACCCTTCGTATGCACTTGTCAAAGAACGCTTCTCTATACTTCAGAGAAAACTTGTGTGGAGCTGATCGGGATCGAACCGACGACATCCAGCTTGCAAAGCTGGCGCTCTCCCAGCTGAGCTACAGCCCCGGGAAAATTGCCCACGGCCATTCTACCATGCTGGTGCGCGTCACCGCTTTCCTCCTCCCTGGGAGGAAAATGGTGGGCCTAGGTGGACTTGAACCACCGACCTCGCGCTTATCAGGCGCGCGCTCTAGCCAGCTGAGCTATAGGCCCAGGGGGCTACCGCGTCGGCAAACCCTACAGCGTCCTTCATTCTCAAAGAGCCAAGTCGCTTCGACTCAGTCCTTCAAAACCAAACAGCAAGCCCAGAGTAAGTCACTAGATTGTTATTCGGAAACGTTGACCTGG
>NZ_VHLB01000212.1:0-568 GCF_006547365.1 Myxococcus sp. AB056
GACTTTCGAGTCGCGTCAGGTCAACCAGGTCAACGTTTCCGAATAACAATCTAGTGACTTACTCTGGGCTTGCTGTTTGGTTTTGAAGGACTGAGTCGAAGCGACTTGGCTCTTTGAGAATGAAGGACGCTGTAGGGTTTGCCGACGCGGTGGCCTCCTGGGCCTATAGCTCAGCTGGCTAGAGCGCGCGCCTGATAAGCGCGAGGTCGGTGGTTCAAGTCCACCTAGGCCCACCATTTTCCTCCCAGAGAGGAGGAAAGCGGTGACGCGCGCCCCATCAGCTCCACACACGTTTTCCTGAAGTCTAGGAAGCGTTCTTTGACAAGTGCATACGAAGGGTAAGTTCAATTTCTGCTGAGAGAAGTTCTCGCAGAAGCCCTGACGAAAGTACCCAGCCGACGCCGTGAGGCGAAGGTGAGGGGAAGGAAGTCAGGTGCTTTTAATCAAGCGTAAGTAACAAGAAGTCTTCCAGGCTTGCTGCGAAGAGCAGGAGTCTGGGCCTTGGTTTCGAGTTTCGACAATCCGCCGGGAGGCGGGCGTGAAACAAGAGATTAGGGCAAGTAAGCTA
>NZ_VHLB01000213.1:0-313 GCF_006547365.1 Myxococcus sp. AB056
CAGGGTGTCCAGGATGTGGTAGCGGCCCACGCGAATCTGGGCCGAATCCCGGGGCTCGGTGTCCTCGACATCCTTGCGCGCGGAGGGGCGGCCCGACTTTCCACCCCCGGGGCTCAGGAGCGGTCTGGCCGGCGAGGGCGCCAGGGGCATGGACAGGGTGGCGCGAGAGCCGCGTCCCTCCGCCGCGTCCGGGGCGGAGAGCAGCCGGCCGCCATGCGGGAGCACATGGGCGCCCGCGAAGCTCTTGGGGCTCGCGCTGGGACCAGGCGCGGCGTGCGCGTTGGGCAGGATGCGCGCGCTCAGGTCCTGAGGC
>NZ_VHLB01000214.1:0-562 GCF_006547365.1 Myxococcus sp. AB056
GACATGGGGGCTCCAGCGAGATTCGGGGGCGCCCGGAAGGACGCCATCTGTCCCCATTTTCCGTGATCCGCTTCCGCAGTTGCTTGGTCCCTTCATTTTTTGAGAATCGAGGCCCGGATTTTTCTCGAACCGGGTGAGTCTTCATCCCACTCCGCGCGCGAATCGAGCCCCATCGGCGTCCAGGTGGGATTCAGTGCGAGGGAGGGACCGAGTCGGGCGAGCCGGGGTCGGGCCTCAGCCGGCGGACGGCGCGCAGCAGGAGCTCCTCATCCCGGGGGCTGGCCAGGAAGCCGCGTGCGCCGAGCTCGCGGACCCGGTCGAAGCTCTCGTCATCGCTGCCGTGGACGATGAGGGCGCCCTTGATGTGGACCTCCCCGGCCAGCAGGCCCTCCATGGCCTGGAGGGGCGCGAGCACGACGTCCTCCGGCCCGGTGTGCAGCACCTCCAAGGGGGTGGCGGTGCGGGCCTGGAGGCCGTTCCTCGCCAGCAGCCGGGTGATGAGCACCGCCGTGACGGGCGGCCAGCCATAGAGCAGCAGGGGGCCCCCGGGCGCGAGTGAGGG
>NZ_VHLB01000215.1:0-513 GCF_006547365.1 Myxococcus sp. AB056
GACTTTCGAGTCGCGTCAGGTCAACCAGGTCAACGTTTCCGAATAACAATCTAGTGACTTACTCTGGGCTTGCTGTTTGGTTTTGAAGGACTGAGTCGAAGCGACTTGGCTCTTTGAGAATGAAGGATGCTGTAGGGTTGGCCGACGCGGTAGCCCCCTGGGCCTATAGCTCAGCTGGCTAGAGCGCGCGCCTGATAAGCGCGAGGTCGGTGGTTCAAGTCCACCTAGGCCCACCATTTTCTCCCACGGAGGAGGAAAGCGGTGACGCGCACCCCAACAGCTCCACACAAGTTTTCTCTGAAGTATAGAGAAGCGTTCTTTGACAAGTGCATACGAAGGGTAAGTTCAATTTCTGCTGAGAGAAGTTCTCGCAGAAGCCCTGACAAAAAGTACCCAGCCGACGCCGTGAGGCGAAGGTGAGGGGAAGGAAGTCAGGTGCTTTTAATCAAGCGTAAGTAACAAGAAGTCTTCCAGGCTTGCTGCGAAGAGCAGGAGTCTGGGCCTTGGTTTCGA
>NZ_VHLB01000216.1:0-471 GCF_006547365.1 Myxococcus sp. AB056
GCCGTACACGTCCTCCACGCGACCGTGGTGCTGCCGGGCGGCCCGCTGACGCTGCTCCAGATCGCGATCGGCATCGTCGATCTCGGCTTCTGCGCGCTGGCGATGTACGTGCTGGTCCCGGACGAGCCCAATCTCGGCTTCGTCGTGGTCGCGGTGATCTTCGTCTCGGCGACCCTGCTCGGCTTCGCCAGCCATTCGCCCGGGGGCTTGGGGGTGTTCGACGCCGCCATGCTGGTCGGCCTCTGGCAGATGGACCGGGAGGAGCTCCTGGGCGGCATGCTGCTGTTCCGCGTCCTCTATTATCTGTCTCCGTTCGTCCTATCTGTAATCTTGCTGACGTTTCGAGAAGTTATCATCGGCGCCCGATCGAAGCGGTTGCAACAGGCGGCGCTCAAGCTGGACCCTGGTCCTGCGCCTGAAGCCGCCTATGTGAGAGAGCGCAGCGACAGCGGCGCCTGACCGGTGTCAGGT
>NZ_VHLB01000217.1:0-466 GCF_006547365.1 Myxococcus sp. AB056
TTAGTGTGCTGATTGCCCTGGCGCTTATTGCCCCGCCGCTGACCCGGTTTGTAATGTTGCGCTTAGCTCCTGGCTTAGGACGGCTGCTCGGTCCAATAGGTCGAATGGCGCCACGCAATATTGTGCGCTCGTTGAGTCGCACCTCTATCGCCATCGCCGCCCTGATGATGGCCGTGTCCTTGATGGTAGGCGTCTCCATATCGGTGGGGTCGTTTCGACAGACGCTGGCCAATTGGCTAGAGGTGACTTTGAAGTCGGATGTCTATGTGTCTCCGCCGACCTTAACATCCGGTCGCCCCAGCGGTAATCTGCCTGTGGATGCCGTCCGGAATATAAGCAAATGGCCAGGAGTGCGTGACGCAGTTATGGCTCGGTATAGTTCCGTTTTTGCCCCGGACTGGGGGCGTGAGGTGGAACTAATGGCGGTGTCGGGTGATATTTCCGACGGCAAGCGACCATATAGGTG
>NZ_VHLB01000218.1:0-441 GCF_006547365.1 Myxococcus sp. AB056
AGTTCGTCCAGCGGAACCTGATGGGCCTGGGCGATGGGCAGCAGCAGCTCCAGGCTGGGTCGGCGCAGGCCGGACTCCAGCCGGGACAGGGTACTGACGGAGATACCGGTCGCCTCGGACAACGCCGCCAGGGTCACCTCCCGCTCCTTGCGAATCCGCCGCAGCCGGGGGCCCACGGCCGCCAGCACGTCGTCTGTGGTCTCAGCGCTCTCGGGACGCTCGGTGCTCATGTCCACATTGCAGGATCGGCAAAGACGTTTGTCAATGCGGCAGCCTCCACGTGACCGTCGGCGGCGGAGGTGGTCACATGACCGACAGGTACGAAGTCGTCGTGGTGGGCGGTGGCGCGGCCGGGCAGTCCGCCGCGCTGGTGCTGGGCTGGTGCTGGGCCGGGGCCCGGCGCCGCACGCTGGTGGTCGACGCCGCCGCGCGGGTGTAGAC
>NZ_VHLB01000021.1:0-105233 GCF_006547365.1 Myxococcus sp. AB056
GAGCTGCCCGCGGCGTGGAGTGGCGAGGCGCCCTGGGTGGCGCTGGGGGGCGATGGCATGCGGGCCGCCGTTGTCTTCCGAAGCGCGGAGGGGTGCTTCTGGTGCTTCGGTGAGACGGTGCGGCACCTGGGCTCGCCCCCGGATGGGGCGCTGGGCGTGGCCGTGGGGACGCTGGGCGCACTCGTGTTTCAGCGGCTGCGGCTGGGCCTGGGCCCCGCGCTGGGCGGCCGGTGGTTGGTGGCACCTGGAGCCGTGGAGGAGATGGAATTGCGCAGGTGCTCGCGCTGCGCGGGCCGTGAGCCGCCCGCCGAGCCGTGAGTCACTGGCCCGAGCACATCCTCGACGAGGTGGGGCGTCACCTGGAGGCCGCGTATCCGTTCGAGGGCTGTGGGGTGATCCTCCGCGCGGAGGGGTCGGGCGCCCTGCGGATCCGCCCCCTGCGCAATGCCGCCGACAACCCACGCGTGGCGTACGCCTTCACGCCCGAGGAGTGGCTGGCCGTCTGCATGGACGCGGATGTACGGTCAGAGCGAGTGGTGTGCGTGTTCCACTCGCATGTGGATGCACCGGCCACATTCTCCCGGGAGGACCTGCTGCGGGCGGCTCCGGAGGGGCATCCGTTGCTCCCAGATGTTTCCTATCTCATCGGATCCGTACATCGCGGCTGTGTTCACTACGTGTCGGAGTATGAGTGGCTTGAGGGAAACTTCGTGTTACGAACGGGCTGAAAGTGCATTGCAGAAACGAAAAAGCCTTGTCTGAGCAGGCAC
The DNA here is from genome assembly GCF_006547365.1 of Myxococcus sp. AB056. Lineage (NCBI taxonomy): Bacteria > Pseudomonadati > Myxococcota > Myxococcia > Myxococcales > Myxococcaceae > Myxococcus > Myxococcus sp. AB056. The sequence continues at coordinate 771 of NZ_VHLB01000021.1, forward strand.
TTGAATGCCCGTCACCCCCACCTGCGGAAAGGTGGGCGCGAATTGTCAAGTGGCCGGGTTTTCGTCTATAACCGCGTCCATCTTCTGGATCTGCGGCGTCCATACGCAGCTTGCAAGAAGTGCTCCGGACGCAGGGAGTAGACGACCCATATGGCCTCCAACACTGGTTTCACCCTCTGGCTGACCGGCATGTCCGGTACCGGGAAGAGCACCACCGCCGCCTACATCGCCGCGCGCTTGCGGCAGGTGGGTCGCAACGTCGAGATCCTCGACGAGGGTGAACTTGGCGAGGCGCTGTGGGCGGGGCTGGGGGATGGCAAGGAGGACCGTATCACCGTCGTGAAGCGGCTGGGGTTCGTGGCGAACCTGCTGACGCGAAACGGCGTGGCGGCGCTGGTACCCTGCGTGAGCCCGTACAAGCCGGGCCGTGAGGAGAACCGCCGGTCGATTGGTCGCTACGTGGAAGTCTACGTCGACTGCCCGACCGAGAAGCTCATCGAGCGCGACACCACGGGCCGCTACAAGAAGGCGCTCAACGGGGAGATCCCCAACTTCATTGGCATCACCGAGCCGTATGAGCCGCCCAACTCGCCGGAGGTCACCATCCACTCCAACGTGGAGTCGGTGGAGGACGGCGCGGCGAAGATCTTCCAGTCGCTTCTGGACCTCGGCTACATGAGCACCGAGGAGCTGAAGGTCATCACCGGCAAGAAGATGAAGGCCAACCCGCTCCCCGCGAAGGGCGAGAAGGCGGAGAAGGCCGAGAAGGGTGGCGCCAAAGCCCGCCGCGCCGAGGAGTCCAAGCCCGCGGCGAAGTCGCCGAAGGCGGACAAGGGCGCCAAGGCCCGTCCGGCCACGCGCGCGGCCCGGGTGGCGAAGCCGGCCTCGGCGGCGAAGAAGGCCGCGAAGCGGAAGGCTCGCTAGGCGGCTGGGCTTCCGGGCCCGGTGTCATTTCCAAGGGGCTCCAGGTTGCCGCGCGGTGCGCGTGCAATCCGGGGCCCCTCCGTTTTAGGAGAGCCTCATGTTGAGCCCCGAGCGGATCAAGTCCCTGTGTGAGTCGTCGCGCCCCAAGCTGGAGTCGATGCGTGCCGCGCTGCGGGCCCATGGCAGCGCGCTGGTGGCGTTCTCCGGCGGTGTGGATTCGACCTTCGTGCTGAAGGTGGCGGTGGAGGAGCTGGGCGACCGGGCGCTCGCGCTCACCGCGCTGTCCGCGTCCGTGGCACCCGAGGAGGCCGACGAGGCGCGCGAGCTGGCGAAGCGGCTGGGCGCCCGGCACGTGGTGCTGGGCAGCAACGAGCTGGCGAACCCGCAGTACGCGGCCAACCCGACGAACCGCTGCTACTTCTGCAAGACGGAGCTGTACGACATCTGCGAGGCGCAGCGGAAGTCGCTGGGGTTGGCGGTGGTGTTGGACGGCTTCAACGCGGACGACTTCAAGGACCACCGGCCTGGCCACAAGGCGGCGCAGGAGCACCAGGTGGTGTCACCGCTGGCACAGGCGGGGCTGACGAAGGAGGAGATCCGGGCCTGGAGCCAGTCGCTCGGGCTGCCGACGTGGGACAAGCCGCAGATGGCGTGCCTGGCGTCGCGGATTCCGTACGGCACGGCGGTGACGCGGGATCGGCTGCTGCAGGTCGCCGCCGCCGAGTCGGAGCTGCGCAAGCTGGGCTTCCGACAGTTCCGCGTGCGGTACCACCAGGACGTGGCGCGGCTGGAGGTGGCGGCGGAGGAGTACGAGCGCTTCCTCGCGGCGGACGTGCGGCAGAAGATCAACACCGCGTTCCTGGCGCTGGGGTTCAAGTTCGTGGCGCTGGACCTGGAGCCGTTCCGCTCGGGCCGCATGAATGATGCGGCGGGTGTGGCGCGGCCGGGGGACACGGGCAAGCCGGAGGGCTTTTCGCTGCCCGTGGTGAGCTGAGCCGCGTCTCCATGGCGGTGGTCGTGAGGCTCGGGACCGGCTCACATCCCGGTGACGAGGTGGATGCCGCGCTCCCGTGCCAGGGCGCTCCGGGCCTCTGTGGAAACCGCGGTTCCGCGCAGGTCGAGTTCCCGCAGGTGGGGCAGCTTGTGCAACGCCGGGAGGCCCGCGTCGGTGACTTTCGTGCGCGTCAGGTAGAGGGTTCGGAGCGAACGGGGGAGGTGGCCAAGCATCTCGTCGCCGGTGCGGACGCCGGCGACGCTCAGCCAGACGAGTTTCGTGAAGCCCTGGAGCGCTTTCTGGCCCTCTGCGTCCAACCTCGTCGCGCCGAGGTCGAGCGTCGTGAGTCGGGCAAGGGTGTGCAGGCGCGTCAGGCCAGAACCATTGACGAGCGTCCCCGCGACATGGATTGCCTCCAGTTCTGTCCATTCGGCGAACTGGCCCAGCCCGACGTCCGTGAGGAGGGTGCGTTCGGCTTTCAAGGAATGGAGGCCGGGGAAGGCCTGCCGGATGGAGGGCACCCATTCGTCGGTGAACCCGGTCTTGCTCAAGTCCAGGTGTCGCAGGAGCGGGCGGGAACCCAGGTTGTTCAGCGCCTCCGGGCCAATCGGCGTGTGGCTGAGCGCGAGTCGCGTCAGTTGGCTGAGGGGAGCGAGTGCGGTGAGGGAATCGTCCGTCAGCGCGAGCCCCGAGAGCCAGAGTGATTCGAGCGCCACCAAGGTGCTCAGGTCTTGAAGTCCCGTGCCCGTAATGGCGGTGCGCGAGAGGTCGAGCTCCCTCAACTCGTTGAGTCCTCGAAGATGGCGCAGCGCTGAGTCACCCACTCGCGTGTCGTCGAGGTGAAGCGCTTCCAGTCGAGAGAGGCCCGCGAGGTGGCGAAGTCCTGCGCCTCGGATTCGCGCCTTGCTGAGAACCAGCGCACGAAGCGCGGGCAGTTTCGCGAGGTGGAGCAACCCGGCGTCCGTCACCTGCGTGCTGCCCAGGTGGAGGGCTTCCAGTTCACGGAGTCCCGCGATGTGCAGAAGGCTGGCGTCTGACACAGTGGTCCGCGCAAGGCCCAGCCGCCGAAGGGAGGGCAGGGCGTTGAGGCCGCGGAGGCCGGCATCCGTGACTTTCGTTCCGCTGAGGTTGAGCGTGTGCAACGGGGCGCTCGGCAGCACTGTGAGGACGGTGTCGTCCACCGCGGTATCCGACAGGTCGAGTTCCTCCAGCCCCGGTTGCCTCGCGAGGAATCCAAGTCCCTGAGGTGTTACGGCTGTTCCAGCGAGGGTTACTCGACGCAGGGTGATGTGCTCTGACAGCGACGCAAGCCCTGCGTCGGAGACCGGCGTTTCGTCCAGCCGCAGCACTGCCAGTCGTTGCATGCGCTTGAGAGGAGCCAGCCCCGCGTCGGTGACTCGGGTGGCATTGAGGTGCAGGGCCTCGAGCTGGGTCGCGTTTTCCAGCGAGGCGAGGTGCGCATTGCCGAAGTCCGTGCCAGACGCCTGAAGCGCGACGACGCCGGACTCCTGAAGCAGGGCTGCGAGCAGCCCGGGGGCTGGGACACCGGCAACGCCAAACGACAATTCGCGCACGCGATGCTCGCGCAACACGGCAGCGATCTCGCGAGCCTCCGCTTCGGTACGCACGGGGCGCAAGGGTTCTGCGTACCAGTTGCCCGTGTCAGGTGGGGTGAAGCCTTCAGGCCCTGGTGGCAAATGTCCGAGCTCAGCGCTGGTCCCATCCGGTTCGAGGCGGAACACCGTGAGGAGCGGCTTGGGAGCCGTCACTACGACGGGGATCGAGGAAGGAGCGGGAATGACGGCCGGGGGACGGGTGGCGCAAGCCGTCACGACGAGCATCAGTCCTGCGAGCCATGGAGTTCCCGTGTGCATGGGGGGAGATCAACCTCTCCAAGGACGCAGGTCAATGCGTAACCTGTATGTGTTGCGATGCCATGTGGGAGGGCGAATGGGGCCCACCTTGCACCCGGTTCCTTCAGCGTTGTTCGCGGCGGATGACAGCCGGAGTCAGTCCGGTGAGCCTGCGGAACACCGTGGTGAAATGGCTCTGTGAGCTGAAGCCCACCGCGAGCGCGATGTCTCCCAGCGGCAGCGACGAGTTGCTCAACAAGTCGCGCGCCCGTTCCACGCGTCGTTGCTGCACCCAGGCGTGCGGTGTCATCCCAGCGGACTGGCGGAAGGCGCGGGTGAAATGAAAGACGCTCAATCCGGAGCGCTGGGCGAGCTCCCCTACACGGATTGGCTCGGCAAGGTGCGCCTCCACGTAAAGCTGCACGCGGCGAAGTGCGGCGGGGGAGAGCCCGCCTCGCTGGCGTGCCGCCCGTGAAGTCCCCGGCTCCTGGAGCAGTCTGGCCACCCGAGTCGCGTGTCGGTCCTGGATGGCTCTCGCCGCTTTCAGGAACCCCGCGACGATTCGCAGGTGTTCCTCCGGCAGCCCCGCCATGAGCTGGTGCCCGTCCGCCTGCAACGGGCCCCAGAGCGTGTCGATCCACTCGCGTGCGTGCGAGGTGAGCACCAGCCGCTGGCCACCACCGGCCGTTTCTCGCTGGACGTAGCCCGCAAGCTCCAGCCGCGCCACGTCGGCTTCGCGGGCGACGGCGCCCAGGGGCGTGGGGCCTCCGAAGTGAATCTGCGTCAGGCACGCGAGGTCCGCGCGCCCGAGCGCCAGGACCTTTCCGACGGTGGCATCGAACTCCGCGGACGCGTCCTGGAACTGCACGACGTCCGAGCCAATCTGTTCGAGCAGGGCGGGCCGGGGGCTCATCGGGAACTCCGCAGGAATGCGAAAAACGGCGCAAGGGCACGAAAGACGCTCGCGTGCCGGGAACGCATCCTGGCGCCATGATCAACCTGAAGCATTCGGTCGCGGCAATCGTCCTGTGGCTTTTCGTCGTCGTCCTGGGCATCGCCTTCGGCGCGGGGCTCTACGAGCACCGCGTCTCGTTGCCCCGATGGCTCGACACCCTGGGCGGACACTGGTCCGCGGAGGCCGCGCGGGAGGACAACGTGGGACTCCGCTTCTGGGCCTTCGTCACCACGGGGCCGCTGACGCTGCTCACCCTGGCGAGCCTCTATTTCGCATCCCAGGCCACCGGCGCGCTGCGCCTCTGGTGGCTCGGGGCCGCGTTGGCGGCGTTGGCCGACCGGCTCCTGACCTTCTCGTACTTCATTCCGACGATGGTCCGGCTGATGGAGGCACCCGATAACACCGCCGCCGTGGAGACCGCGATGACGTGGGCGCGGATGAACCACCTGCGGCATGTGCTCAGCGCGGGGGCCTGGTTCTCGGCGCTCCAGGCCCTGTCCTGGCTCCGATGGAAGGGTGGGGCGTGATCAGAACGTCCGATTCCGTGCGCGCACCGCGCCCCTGGCCGCCTCGCCAGGGGAGGGGAGCACGGACTGGCACATCCCCGGGCGCGGACCCTGATAGAAACGTGATCCGCGCCATGGCCCGCGATCACTCCACGTCCCCCAGGGCAGGTTCCCGCCTGACACGCCGCGTCCACACCCTGATCAGCGCCTGTTCCGTGCTCCTGCCCGCGGCAGCCGGCGCGGCGGAGTACGTGGACGCGCCGTACGCGGAACGACGGGCCTTCTCGCTGATCCTCGGCCCCGGCGCCTCCTACACCGAGTCCATTGATCGCTCAGAGTCGGACGCGAAGCATGGCGGGGACGCGCACCTGGACCTCGGGGGCAGCCGGACCGTGGGCTACGACGGGGACGAGGTCTTCGTGGTGATCCGCGGCAGCCTGCGCGGCCCGGATCTATCGGTGGCCGGCGGCTTCCGGAACTTCTACGGAGATGGGTCCTGGCAGACCTTCTATGATCTGGGCCTGCTGATCAGGCCGTTTTCTGGGCCGTGGCTGGGGCCTCGCGTAGCGTTGGGCGTGCGACACACCTTCTCCGAGCGGCTCGCGGTGTTCGGGGGACTCGGGCTTTCGCTCGGGTTCGGCGCGGGCCTGCGCGGAGACGCGGAAGCCTTCACCGGGGTTCAGTGGATCTTCCCGGTCGGATCGAAGTGAATTTCTTGCGATCAGACCGACTTGTGAGAATGTGTGCGCATCTGTAGGAGGTCGCGCACATGGACATGAATCCCCGCCTTACCTCAGTGGTCTTCCGGCTCAACCGCGAGAAGCTCGACGCGCTCAAGGACCTGTCGCGCACCACGCGCATCCGTCAGAGCGAGTACCTCCGCGAGGCCATCTCCGATCTGCTCGCGAAGTACGAAGAGCGGCTCGTCGACTGAAGACGGCCATCCGGGCCCCACCGCGCGTCACCCGATGTGGAAGGGTGGCTCCAGCGGAAGCCCCGGGGGATGGAGACGCTCCCCGGCGGTGAAGGGGTCCACTTGGGGAGGGTAGCGAACCTCCCAGAGCACGAGGCCGTGAGCGGGCGCCTTGAAGCCCTCCATGGCCTGACCCGTCTCGAGTGCCGCGAGCCACGCCTCTTCCGGCAGCAGCCCCGCGGCCACCTTCAACGCGCTCCCCATCAAATAGCGGATCTGGTAGCGCGCGAAGCCGTCCCCTCGCAGCCGAGCCTCGTAGAGCCCACCGCCCAGCGCGTGCAGGGTGGCGGACTCCAGCGTGCGCGGCTTGCGTGGACTGGACTTCTCATGGAACGCGATGAAGTCCCGCGTCCCTTCCGCTGAACGCAGCAGCGCCGCCAGCCGCTCCGGCGTCACCGCCGTGGCCTGGAGCAGCGGCTCCGCGGACACGTCCAGCGCATAGGGCGCCCATTCGGGCATCACGGCCCCGCCCAGCTGGAACCGGTAGCGGTACTCCTTGCCGCATGCGCTCCACTGCGCATGAAAGGACGTGGGCCGGCGCACCCCGCACAGGCCCAGGCCCGGTGGCAACCGGGGCGGGAGCCGCTTCTCCAGGGACTCCGCCGAGTCGCCCGCCTCCAGCCGGACGCTCACCACCTGCATCCGGGCGTGGACGCCCCGGTCCGTGCGCCCCGAAGGCATCAAGGTCGCCGGCACCCCCACGGACCGCAGCGCCTCTTCCAGGGCTGACTGGACGGTGGGGCCCTCGGGTTGGCGCTGGAAGCCGCGGAAGATTCCGCCGCGGTACCAGATCCACAGTGCGACGGGAATCCGCTTGGAGGTGGAGGGGAGCACGCCGTTGCTTGGGTGTGGGGAACCACGGGATACTCGCGCGCAAAATGGCGGCTGGACAAGACCTTGCGGCGGACGTGGACGGACTCTGGCTCTTCAAGCACGGGGACCTCATCCTGGGGCCCGTCAGTGGTGCTCAACTCGTGGAGAAGCTCACTTCGGGTGAGCTGACGCTGGACACCTTGGTGGCGCCCGCAGGAGAGCGGGACTTCCACCGCATGTCCGAGGTGGACGCCTTCCGCGTGCACGTGGCCCGGGTGGAGGCGCGCGCCCGCGTGGATGCCGCGGTCGTCGTGGAGCGGGCGAAGTCCGCGAAGCGCCTGAAGATTCTCGGCGGCGCCGCGGCGGTGGGCGTGGTGGTGCTGGGCATCGTCGGCATCCAGGTGGCGCGCAACGCCGCCGTCCACGGCTGGTTCGGCGGCGGCGGCGAGGTCCAGACGGACGACTTCGAGATGGGCGAAATCACCATCCGCGTGGCCCAGGCCCGGGTGGATGACGAGGAGCTCTTCGAGTACCCCGGACATGGCGCGCGCCGTCCGGGTTCGGGCGAGCCGGGTGTGAAGCCCGCCACCGGCAGCAGCGGTCCGGGCAAGGTGGCCATGGCGTCCACCACCCGGGCGCCGGCGGACCGGAAGCCCCGCCCCGGGGGCAGCGTGACCACCGACCCGGATGGCATGGAGATGACGCAGCAGTTCGACCAGTCCGCCATCAACCAGGTGGTGGCCAGCAACAAGTCCACGCTCTTCCGCTGCTTCAAGGAAGAGGCGGAGCGCACCCCCGGCATCTACGCCAAGGTCCCCATGGAGTTCGTCATCGGGAACGATGGCCGGGTCAGCAAGCTGTGGGTGGACAACCATCAGTTCAAGAAGGGTCCACTCTACGAGTGCCTGCTGTCGGAGATGCGGAAGTGGCCGTTCCGCGCCTACGAAGGCGAGCAGGCGACGGTGGGCCTGTCGTTCACCATCGGCAAGCGGGGGTAGGGTCACTTTCTTGCCGGCACCCCGGGCATGCCCGATACCGTGGGCATGTCCGCCGCATCTGTTGCTGAGACCGAAATCGCGAAGAAGGCCATGAGCGTCCCGCCGGGGACCTTCCGTCACACCGTGCTGACGGCAGCCAAGCGCTTCAAGTCCACCTGGGCCGAGCTGGGCAAGCTCCTGGTCCAGGTCCGGGACGAGGCCAAGTTCGAGGAGTGGGGCTACCCCTCCTTCGAGACCTATTGCCTCAAGGAACTGCACATCAAGAAGCAGACCGCCTTGAAGCTCACCCGCTCGTTCAGCTTCCTGACCAAGCACGAGCCCGAGGAGGAGCTCACCGCACAGGAGTTCCCCCAGCGCGCACCCGCGTTCGAGGTCATTGAAGTCCTCGCGGACGCGGAGGAGCGGGGCCAGCTGTCGCCCACTGAATACAAGTCCCTGCGCGACAGCATCTGGAGCCCGGAGAAGAACCCGGCCGAGCTGAAGAAGGAGTTCGCCGAGCGCTTCCCCCGTCCCCCGCCGGAGCCGCCCCCGGAGAGCGCCCAGGTGCGGAAACTGGCGCAGATGGCCCGCAAGCTCGCGAGCGAGCTGTCGGGGAGCCGTCGGATTCCGAACGCCGTCGCCGAGCGGGCAGCCGCCCTGGCGGAAGACCTCGAAGACATCGCCTCGGGCGTGACGGACGCCTGAGCCGCTGTTACTGAACGCTGACCCGTTGGCCGGGGCTGTACGCTCGGCAACGGGCCTGTACCGCCGGGCTTCCTGCCCGAAGGGGAGGGCCCTATAGTGGTTCAGGGCCGCGTGGAAGGTGGGCCTGACGGCTGTTCGAGACGTGGGCAGGCCGTGCGGGTAGGGGAGCGGTGGACGGCGAAGGAGGCTCCGGGTGTCCGGAGCCGGCGAACTCGGAGGCGGCAGTGAAGAAGGAGCACCACGTCAACCTGTCTTGTTCGTTCTGCGGCAAGTCGCAGCGCGAGGTCCGCAAGCTCATCGCGGGCCCGACGGTCTACATCTGCGACGAATGCATCAAGCTGTGTAACGACATCATCGCGGACGAGAACGAGCGCGAGGAGGGCAAGCCCCAGGTCAGCTTGCCGACGCCGGCGGAGATCAAGGCGTTCCTCGACGACTACGTCATCGGACAGGACCAGGCGAAGAAGGTCCTCGCGGTGGCGGTGTACAACCACTACAAGCGCATCTATCAAAAGAAGCCGAACTCCCGGCCGCGTCCTGGCGTGAAGGGCCCCACCGGCGAGGAAGTGGAGCTGAGCAAGAGCAACATTCTGCTCATCGGTCCCACGGGAAGTGGCAAGACGCTGCTGGCCCAGTCGCTGGCGCGCTTCCTCAACGTGCCCTTCACCATCGCCGACGCCACCAGCCTCACCGAGGCCGGCTACGTGGGCGAGGACGTGGAGAACATCATCCAGAACCTCCTCCACAACGCCGACTACGACGTGGAGAAGGCCTCGCGCGGCATCGTCTACATCGACGAGATCGACAAGATCGCCCGCAAGGGTGACATGCCCAGCGCCACCCGCGACGTGGGCGGCGAGGGTGTGCAGCAGGCCCTGCTGAAGATCATCGAAGGCACCCGGGCCAACGTCACGCCGCGCGGCGGGAAGAAGTACAACCAGCAGGAGTACGTCCAGGTCGACACGACGAACATCCTGTTCATCTGCGGCGGCGCCTTCCACGGCATCGACGGCGTCATCAAGCGCCGCGTGGGCGAGAAGGGCCTCGGCTTCGGCGCGAAGATCACCCACCGTGAGGAGCGCAGCGTGGGTGAGCTGCTGGCGCTGACCGAGCCGGAAGACCTCATGCGCTTCGGCATGATTCCGGAGTTCATCGGCCGCCTGCCGATGATCGCCACGCTGAACGACCTGAAGGAAGAGGACCTGGTCATCATCCTCTCCCAGCCGAAGAACGCCCTGGTGAAGCAGTACCAGAAGCTCTTCGAGTTTGAGAAGGTGAAGCTGACCTTCACCAAGGAGGCGCTGCGCGCCATCGCCCGCGAGGCGATGCGCCGTCACTCCGGAGCGCGCGGTCTTCGCGCCATCCTGGAGGATGCCATGCTGGAGATCATGTACGACGTGCCGTTCCGCGAAGGCATCAAGGAGTGCAAGATCACCGAGCAGGTCATCACCAAGCACGAGGCGCCCCAGCTCGTCATGGAGAAGGAGAAGAAGACGGCCTAGCGGCGGTCTCCCTTCTCCCGGTGTCCCAAGGCCCTGCTTCCCTCCCGGGAGGCGGGGCCTTCGCTTTCAGGGCGCGGGCAGGGTGACGATGAACTCGGCCCCGGCGCCGGGCGTGCTCTCCACACGGAGGTCGCCCTGGTGCTCCTGGACGATGTCGTGGCACAGCGAGAGCCCCAGCCCCGTGCCCACGCCCGCGGGCTTGGTGGTGAAGAAGGGGTGGAAGAGCTTCTCGCGGAGGTCCTCGGGGATGCCCGGCCCGTTGTCTCGGATGCGCAGCTCCACCTTGCTTCCGACGCGGCGGGTGCTCAGGTGCACCTGGGGCGTGAAGCCCGCGCCGGCCTGCTGTTGGTGTTGCGCCGCGGCGTAGAACGCGTTGTCGAGGATGTTGGTGAGCATCCGGCTGATGTCGCTGGCCACCAGCTCCACGATGCCCACGGTGGGGTCTAACGTGGTCTCCATCTTCACGCTGGCCCCGCCGGGACGGCTGCGCAGGCCCTGCACTGCCAGATTCACACTCTCGCGCACCAGCAGGTTGAGGTCCGACTTGGAGCGGGTGCCCTCCGACTTGCGCGAGTGCCGGAGCATCGTCTTGATGATGTCCGAGGCACGCGTGCCGTGGCTGTGGATGCGCTGGGCGTTCTGCTTCAAGTCCTGGAGCGTCTCCAGCACGTCCTCGCGGGCCTCGCTGTCGAGCCGGTCCGCCATGCCCTTCAGCGTCTCCTCCAGCTCGCCGGCCAGCCGTGAGGACAGGTTCGAGAAGTTGTTCACGAAGTTGAGCGGATTCTGGAGCTCATGGGCGATGCCCGCGGTGAGCGCGCCCAGGGACGCGAGCTTCTCCTGCGCCACGAGCTGGCGCTGCATCTCCTGAAGCCGGGTGAGCGTCTCCGCCAGCTCGGCGTTCTTGTGCTGGATTTCGGCGGTGCGCTCCTCGACGCGGCGCTCCAGTGTCCGGCTGTACTCCTCCAGGCTGGCGTAGAGGTCGGCGTTCTCCAGGGAGATGGCCGCCTGGAACGACAGCAGGCGCAGCACCTCCAGCCGCTCCGGGGTGAAGGCGCCCCGCGTGGCGTCGTTCTCCAGGTAGAGCACGCCGGTGAGCGAGCCCTGCTTCAAGAGCGGGCTGCACAGCAGGGACTTGGGCTGGGCGCTGCGGACGTAGGGGTCCTCGGAGAACGGCTCTTCCGCTGAGGCGTCGTGGAGGAGCACCGTCTCTCCGGTGCGCACCACGTAGTGGATGATGGAGGTCGGCAGCGACGCGGAGGACTCCATGGGGATGGGCGCCTCGAGCACCACGCCATCGCCGTCCACGGAGCCTTCCGCCGCGATGACCAGGCCCTCGGTCCGCTTCAGCAGCAGCAGGCCCCGGCGCGCGCCCGCGTTCTCGATGACCAGCGTCATCAGCTTGCGCAGCAGCTTGCCCAGGACGATTTCGCCAGACAGCGCGCGCGCCGTCTTGATGACGGACGCCAGGTCCAGCGCGGCCAGTGACGCTTCGGTGGGGGCATCCGTGCGCGTGGGCGTGGGGGCGGACGGCAAGAGCCGGGGGTGCTCCCGCTCCAGCCGAGCCACGACGGCGCGGGCCCCCCAGCGCAGGTAGGCGGCGCGGGCTTCCTCCAGGTAGGTGCGGGCCACGCGCTCGCGGGCTTGCGTCAGGTGGAACCGTGCCGCGGCCTCGCAGGCCACGCCTTCGTCGAGCGACAGGCTGTACTGGCGCGCCAGCCGGATGGCCCGGTCATACGCATCCGCGGCCGAGTCCCCCTGGCCGTCCAGGCGGGCCCGCTCCGCGTCCAGCAGCTCCGCGCGGGCGCCGTAGTTCATGGGGGCGATGCGGGCCCATCCGCGCATGGACTTGCGGATGGCGTCGATGGCCCGTGACGAGCGAATCCGGTCCAGCGGCCCCAACGTCGGGTGGACCGCCATGAGCGCCAGGCCTTGGAAGAACTTGTACCAGGGCAGGTAGATCTGCCCGGCGATGAGCTCCACCTGGGCGTCCACCGCCGCGGCGCTCTCCAGCGCTCCGCGCGCATCGCCCCACAGCCAGCGGCGCAGGGTGCGTAGCACGTCGCAGGTGGCGATGCCGTTGCCGTAGTCGAGCTGCCGGTACGGCGCGACCAGCTCCTCTTCGCGGGCCTCCACGTTGCCGGTGAAGGCACCCGTGAGGGAGTCGAGCGTGTGCCGCATGTACTCGGTGAAGAGCACGTTCTTGTGGCGGTGGGTGGCCAGGATGTCCCGGTACCGGTCCATGCGCGGGCCACCGTCGGCCAGGCCGTCCCGGGCGATGAGGGCGGTGGCGCAGCCCGCGCTGGACGCATAGCCGAAGTATTCGATGTCGCCCGTCTCCTGGCCCTTCTGCGCGGCGGCGAGGAAGTCGCCGACGCAGGCGGACAGCGGCTCCTTCCAGTGCCGGATGAAGAGGTTGAAGACGAAGGTCACCATGGCCCGCAGGCTCTCCGCCTGGAAGCGGTCCAGCGTCTTCAGCGCCAGCCGGCCATAGCGGAAACCTTCCTCGGGGTTGCCCAGGTGCACGCTCAGCATCAGCCCGTAGCCCACGTAGCCGAACGCGGCCACGCCCGTGGCGCCGTGGCGGATGGTGAGCTGGAGCACGCGGAGCACCACCAGCGGAAAGAGCAGCGGGCGGGCCATGAAGGCCAGCGAGGACAGCTTCACCAGCAGCCGCAGCGTGGCGAGCAGGAGCGGGTCGGTGCACTCGGGGAGGGCAGCCAGGTCCTCGGGCTTGCGCAGGCCCAGACGCAGCTTCGTCTTCGCCACCGCGGCCAGCACGTGGGGCTGCTTCGGATTCGCGGGCAGGGGCTGGCCCAGCTTGCGCAACACCTCCAGGCCCAGGTCCACGCCGCGCGAGTGCTCGCCCCGGTGTGCGAGGCATTGGAGCCGGACCTCCTGCACGCGGACTTCCTCCGCGCTGTCCACCGCATGGGCCAGCGCCGCCGCTGCCAACCGCTCCATCAGGTCGAAGTCCGCGTCGAGGTACGCCGCTTCGGCCGCGTCGACGTGAAGGTCGAAGGTGAGCCGCCGGTCCTTCCGCCAGCCGTCGTCGCCGAGCAGGGACAGGCCCGTGTTCAACAGGCGCAGGGCCGCGGCCCAGGCGCCTCGAGACTTGGCGCTGCGGCCGGCGCGCAGGTCCAGCTCCGCCACGCGGTGGCGCTCCTGCTCGTCGTGGAGCACGGGCAACGCCAAGTGGAAGTGGCTGACGAGCTCCGGGAGTTCTTCGTCGAGCCGCTCCGGGGGCGTGTGCCGCAGGAGCAGCCGGCCGATGCGGGCATGGATTTCCGGATGTACATCCGCCGGAATCAGCTCCAGCGCGGCCTGCTGCACGCGGTCATGGGTGAACTGATACGAGCCCCCGCTGTCGAGGTCGGCGTCGTCAATGGGCGCCACCAGGCCCGCCTGGAGCACTTCGACGAGCCCCTTCTCGGCCTCCTCGTCCGTACGCTCCAGGACGATGGCCAGACTGTGCAGGTCGAACAGATGGCCCAGTGCCGCGGCGATGGGCAGCAGTGCCTGCGCGGCGGAGCTCAGCTCTCGGATGCGGGAGGTGAGCAGGGCCACCACGCCGTCACTGAAGTCCTGTCCACGCAGCGCGCTGGCATCCCACCGGAAGCCACCGCCGTCCGCATCGAAGCGCACCAGCCCGCGCTCGTAGAAGGTGCGCAGCAGTTGCACCGCGTGGAACGGGTTGCCTTCCGTCAGCGACAGCACCAGGTCGTCGAGCTGCGCGTCGGGTTGGCCCTCGGCGGGAGGGAACACGTCCGCGACCAGCCTCGTCACGTCCTCGGGCGACAGCGGCGCCAGGTCGATGCGGTGGACCGGCGTGCCGTGGTCCTGGAGCGCGCGGGCAAGGGACTCCACGGGATGGTCGGGGCTCAGCTCTTCGGAGCGGCAACCCGCGACCACGAGCAGGTGTTCGATGTCCCGGTCCGTCAGGAGCAGCCGCAACAACTGGAGGCTGGTGCTGTCCGCCCAGTGGAGGTCGTCCAGGACGAGCACCAGGGGATGCTCCCGCGTGGCGAGCGCGGCCACCAGCTTGCGCAGGACCAGTTGGAAGCGCAGCTCCGACTCCGCGGGCCCCAGCTCCGGGACGGGAGGCTGGTCGCCAAGCACCAGCGCCATGCGAGGCACCGCGTCCACCACCAGCCGGCCCATGCCGCCCACGGCTTCGAGGAGGTGCTGACGCCAGCTCTCGAGCTCCTGCTCCTGCCCTCCGAGGAGCGCGCGAGCCACCTCGCGGAAGGCCTCGAAGATGCCGCTGTAGGGAGTGTCACGGAGAAGCTGGTCGTACTTTCCTCGGGCGAAGTGGCCCTGGCGCTCGGCGACGGGCCGCTTGAGCATCCCGGTGAGGGCCGATTTGCCCATGCCCGCCGCGCCAGAGACGAGCACGAAGGCGGAGCGGCCTGAGGCGGCGCGCTCGAAGGCGTCGCGCAGGGCCGCCTGCTGGGGCTCGCGGCCGTAGAGCTTCTCGGGGACGGCGAAGCGCTCGGGGACGTCCTTGGCGCCCAGCTCGAAGGCGGCGACGGGGCCGGGGCCCTCCAGGGCACCCAGGCAGCGCTGGAGGTCCGCCACGAGCCCGTAGGCGCTCTGGTAGCGGTCCTCGGGGGACTTGGCGAGCAGCTTGAGCGCGATGTCGGACAGGGGCTGGGGCAGCTCGGGTTCGACACTGACGGGCGGAGGCGGGGGCAGGGCGACGTGTGCGTGGATGAGGCCCAGCGCATCCGTGTCCGCGAAGGGGCGGCGCCCGGTGAGCAGTTCGTAGAGCACCACGCCCATGGAATAGAAGTCAGCCCGCGAGTCCACGCTGCGGTGGGTGCGCCCGGTGCCCTCGGGGGAGAGGTATTCGAGGCTGCCCTCCAACCGCTCGGGCGCGAGCGGAGCGACCTCGGCGCGGGGCCTGCGCGTTGCGAGGGTGAAGCCGGTGAGCTTCACGGACTCGCCATCCGTGCCCACGAGGATGCTGTTGGGGTTCAGGTCCCGGTGGAGGATGCCCTGCTCGTGGATGGCACCCAGGGCGCGCGCCAACGACAGCGCGATGCGGCATGCGGCGCGCGGCTCCACGCGCCCGTGTGACAGGCGTTGGGTCAGCGTCGCATCCCCGAAGCCTTCCAGGATGAGCACGGGCACGCCGTCCCGCGCTTCGGCCCACGCCAGGGGCCGCAGGACGCCGTCGAGACTCAGGGCGTTCGTCAGCTCCCACTCATGGCGAAGCCGCGTGGTGGCCGAGGGGAGCCGCGCCGCGTCGGGGACCTTGAGGATGACCGAGGCGCCGTCCTCCTCGCGTGTGGCGCGCAAGAGCTGGAAGGCCCCTGCGGTGGTGACCTCTCTGCCGATGCGGTAGCCGGGCACATCCATCATTGCTTCCACCCGTGCGCGAAGGAGCGCACTCCCCGTTGAGGCGGGGAGGGTAGCCCTGGCACTGGGGGCTCGCAACAGAGCGCGGACGATGTGAGGCCGGATGCCTGCCCGCAGGCGGAGTGGAGTGGGCCTCGCGGGTGTGCGATGGAGCGAGTCACCGTGCTGAGACCCTCTGGGATGGCTGGCCTGACCGCGCGAAGCGGTGGACGACGCGCAATCGTGATTGGCAGTGGTTTCGGTGGATTGGCCGCGGCCATCCGGCTGGCGGCGCGTGGGTGGCGCGTCACGGTGCTCGAGCGGATGGACAGCCCGGGCGGGCGGGCGAATGCCTTCCAGCAGGACGGCTTCACGTTCGACGCGGGCCCCACGGTGATTACGTGTCCGCACCTGCTGGAAGAGCTGTGGGCGCTGGCGGGGCAACGCATGGCGGACCACGTGGAGCTCCGGCCCGTGGCGCCGCTGTACCGGATGCGGTTCCCGGATGGCTCCACGTTCGACTACCACACGGACCGCGAGGCGATGCGCCAGTCCGTGCGGCGGCTGTCTCCCCGGGATGAGGCGGGGTTCCTGGCGCTGTGCGCCCGCGTGGAGCGGATGTACGAGGCGGGCATTGGGGCCCTGATGAGCACGCCGGTGCCGGACGTGCTGAGTCTGGCGCCCTTCACCGCCGCGCTGGTGCGGGACGAGGCGTTCCGGTCCATGTTCGGCCTGGTGTCGAAGCACATCCGGGACGAACGGTTGCAGCAGGCGTTGAGCTTCCATCCGCTGCTGATTGGCGGCAGTCCCTTCGCGACAGCGAGCGCGGTGTACACGTCGATTCAATTCGTGGAGCGGCGCTGGGGGGCGTTCTTTCCAGTGGGGGGAACTGGCGCGCTGGTGCGCGGCCTGGTGGCGCTATTGGAGTCCCTGGGCGGCGAGGTCCGTTACGGCAGCGAGGTGACTGAGATTGCATTGGAGGGGCGGAAGGCGACGGGCGTGAGGCTCGGGGACGGTACGGGGCTGGCGGCGGACGTGGTGGTGTCGAACGCGGACGCGGCGTGGACGTACCGGTACCTGGTGCCAGGGCATGTCCGGAAGCACTGGACGGACGAGCGCATCAACCGGGCTCGGTACTCGATGAGCGCATTCCTCTGGTACTTCGGGACGCGGCGTCAGTACCCGGAGGTCGCGCACCACACGCTGCTGTTCGGCAAGGACTTCCGGGGGATGTTCTCAGGACTGGAAGGCCCTGGACAGCCGTCCGCGGACCCCTTGCTCTATCTACACAGACCCACGGCGACAGACGCGGCGCTGGCCCCGTCAGGGCATGACTCGTTCTACGTGCTGGCACCAGTGCCTCACCTGGGGACGGGCTCAGAGTGGAGGCCGCGCGCGGAGTCTTTCCGACGCGAGTTGGAGGCGCGGTTGTCGCGGACCGTGTTGCCGGGCCTGGGGGCGGAGTTGGTGACCTCGCGGATGGTGACACCGGAGTACTTCCGTGACGAACTGAGGTCATTCCGAGGGGCCGCGTTCAGCTTCGCACCGACGCTGATGCAGACAACATTCCTCAGGGCGCAGGCCCGGAGTGAGGATGTGGACCACCTATACATTGTCGGGGCAGGCACGCACCCCGGGGCCGGGCTTCCTGCGGTTCTTTGTTCCGCGAAAATTGTGGATACGGCTATTGCATGCGCCTGACGGTAGCGACTGCATGTTCGCAGTAGAAGATTGTCCAGCTCTGCTGAGTGAACTCGAACGATAGTTGCATATCGAGGGCTTCTGCTGCTGGCGCGGCGTCGATTGTCTGATCGCCTGTCGAATGTCTGACGGCTGTGGTAACAGTTAGGTGGCTGTATAGACAAGGGGCGATTGTGGACCGTAGTCGATGGGTAATGGGTGTCTCGTTGCCGAAGGCTGGGTGGCGTTCTAGGATGGTATGGGTGCTTTTTTGTTTGATTGGAGTTGCGCCTCTGCGGGTTTTTGCTGAGGTGCAACTCCCTCCGATCTCGGTTGAGATACCTGAGTGTTCGGATTGCCTGAGTACGACGACTGGGACGGTGTCGATTCGCTATTCGTGGAATTATACGACAACAGAGACTCCTGTTGTGGTGGGTAATGCACCGTCGGATGCCAAGGTGGAATCCGTTTATCTGGCGGAAGTTCCGACCGGGCAGAATGTATTGATAAGCCGGATTGATCTGTCTCAACAGGGGTGGATTGATGCGATTTTTCGATCATTTGCAAACGGGCACGTGTGGTTCCCCACTGCAAGCCAGCCCGTGACGGCACCTTGGGCCGGGCGGTTGGTTCATAGTGGTCCGTGGGTTGCAATTCCGACGGTGCTTGCCGCTGATTCGAGTTCCCGACTGTCAGTGACCCTTGTCATCAAATGGTACGTGCCTGACTCCGGTGGAGGTAATCCAAACCCGCCGCCGGGTCCGGACTCTGGCGGAAGTGGGGGAGCCAAGCACGTCGTTGACTTCAACGGTGACGGGTATTCGGACCTGTTCCTCCAGAACCCGCAGACTGGCGATGTCGAGATCCGGTTCGGTCGGTCTGGAATGGGGCCGCTCCACTTCAGTGCTGCATCCCAAGATGTATGGCTGACGAATCGTAAGTATGTGACGGGCGACTTCAATGGGGATGGTTATACCGACCTGTTTCTCTATTATGTTCCAACCGGTGAAGTTGAGATTCGCTACGGTCAGGCTGGATATAGTCCATTTCTCTTTAGTGCGTCGTCTCAGCAGGTTTGGGGCTTGAGTCTGGAGTTCGTCCCGGGCGATTTCAATGGTGATGGCAAGACGGATGTATTCATCCACAATGCTGTGACGGGGCACGTTGAAATCCGATTTGGCTCGTCTCAAATGGGGGCGTTGCAGTCGAGTCCTGTCACGCAGCACTCCTGGACATTGGGGTTGAAGTACATTCCGGGAGACTACAATGGGGACGGATTTACTGACCTGTTCCTCTATTACCCGGCGGGAGCCGTTGAGATCCGGTACGGACGGACGGGGCTTGGGCCGTTCTTGTTCATTCCTGCGTCTCAGCAGACGTGGAACCCAGGAATGGATTTTACATCCGGTGATTTCAATGGGGATGGCAGGAGTGATTTGCTAGTCAGGGATCCGTTCGATAATAATACTGAAATTCGGTATGGATGGGAAGGAATGGGGGCGCTCATTCTTAAGCCCGAGTCTCGGTGGGCGTTGGCCACCGATTCCGTGTACCTTGTTGGAGACTTCAATGGTGATGGGCGATCGGATTACTTTATGTATCAGACTTCCACTGGAGTGAATAATGTCGCTTTGGGCATACAGGGGGCTGGGGGGGTAACGTGGTCTCTTTCCAATGTCCAGCACTGGTCGTTGGGGCAGACTTTCTTTGTGGGGGATTATGACGGAGACGGGAAGGACGACCTGTTCATTATGGGGCAGACCGGCTTGGCTGAGATTCGCTATGGTCAGGCTGGCACGAATCACTTGGTGCTGAGTCCCTCGACCCAAGGGCAGTGGACGCCGGGTTTGACCTTTGTCGGAGGGTATATTTTCCGCCGATAGGTTGAAAGCGGGGCAGCTTGAGGCGGGCTGGAAGTCCAGCCCACCTTGGTTGCGTGTTCCGGGGCAAGCCGAGCGGTGCGCGTTCCTGCTCGCTCCCAGACACCAAGGGACGCGCCCAGCAAGACCTGACCCGACAGACATTCGCGCACCACCCAAAGCACCTCGTGTCCCACGTCAGGAGCGAACCCATCAATAGCAAGCAATGCCCGCCCCTGAGGTTTCAGTGTTTCTTGCATCCGTTTGGCGTCGGGTAGTTGAGGTTGACCACCTTCGCGACACCCCCTTCAGCAGACACCCCTCGCGGTGGCGCGCCCGTACCTGCACGGACAATCCCATGCATCCAGTGAACATCGTCACGCAGCGCCGCTGGCGCCAATCTGCTCGCGTCCTCGTGCCGCATACCTCGCAGTGCCGACGTTCGCTGTCGAGTCGCACCTCCCGAGCTGCAATAGGGCGAGCTGTCGTCCGCGGTGAGCGTCAAGGTAGATGTCGCGTGAAAGGGTTCAGCCGATGCGCTTCAACTCTTGCACTGCCGAGGTGAGGTTTGGAGAGGGGGCGTTCGGAGCGGGTCTGGGGTTCTTCAGCGCTGGCTCGCTCGCGGAGCGGGCCACCTGAAGTGCCGCTCCACCGCCTGCTGACTGGGCATGCCCGTTGTGGTAACTGGCGCCATGTCCACAGAACGGCCGAAGTACGACCCGGCGAACATCGAACCCCTCTGGCAGGCCCGTTGGGAGGAGCAGCGCCTCTTCGAGGCGCGCAGGCACCCCGGCAAACCGAAGGCATACGTCCTCGACATGTTCCCTTACCCCTCGGGGGCCGGGCTGCACGTCGGGCACCCGGAGGGCTACACGGCCACGGACATCATCTCGCGATACTTGCGGATGCGGGGATATGATGTCCTTCATCCCATGGGATGGGACGCGTTCGGCCTGCCCGCGGAGCAGCACGCGATCGAGACGGGAACCCGCCCGGCGGATACCACCGCGAAGAACATCGCGACGTTCAAGCGGCAGCTCAAGTCTCTCGGGTTTTCGTACGACTGGTCTCGCGAGCTCTCCACGACAGACACGGAGTACGTGCGTTGGACCCAGTGGCTCTTCCTCAAGCTCTTCGAGCGCGGGCTGGCCTATCAGGCCGAGCTCCCGGTGAACTGGTGCGCGGCGCTCGGCACGGTGCTCGCCAACGAGGAGGTCATTGACGGGAAAAGCGAGCGGGGCAGTCACCCGGTTGTGCGGCTGCCGCTGCGGCAATGGACGCTTCGCATCACGGCGTACGCGGATCGGCTCGCCGAGGACCTCTCGGGGCTGGATTGGCCCGAGACGCGGGAGAAGCAGCTCCACTGGATTGGGCGCAGCGAGGGTGCTGAGGTCGATTTCCTCATCGAGGGCAGCGCGGACCGCCTCCGCATCTTCACCACCCGTCCGGACACGCTCTTCGGCGCGACGTACATGGTCGTTGCACCCGAGCACCCGCTGCTGGAGCGGTTCGCCACGGCGGAGCGGCGCGCCGAGGTCCTGGCCTACCGAGAGGCGACCGCGAGCCGAAGCGAGTTGGACCGCACCGCGCTCTCGAAAGCCAAGACCGGCGTGTTCACCGGCTCCTACGCGCTGCACCCGCTCACGGGAGCGCGCCTCCCCATCTGGGTCGCGGACTTCGTGCTCGGCTCTTATGGGACGGGCGCCATCATGGCCGTGCCCGGCCATGACGCGCGTGACTTCGAGTTCGCGCGTGCCCTCGGCTTGCCCGTCGTCGAGGTGGTTTCGGCCGACGGCGCCCTGAACGAGACCGGCACGTGGACGGAGGCATTCGTGGGGGACGGCGTCGCGGTGCGCTCGCGCTTCCTCGATGGGCTGCGGACGCCGGAGGCCAAGGCGGCCATGCTCGCGCACCTCGAGCGCGAGGGACTGGGCGCACGGCGCGTCCAGTACCGCTTGCGGGATTGGGTGTTCTCGCGCCAGCGCTATTGGGGGGAGCCGATCCCCATCTATTTCCCGGTCGAGCTCGCGGAGGGCTCATCGGACCCGCGTATTCATCCCCACACCATTCGCTACGACCAGCCTCTGCCCGTGTCCGAGGACGAGCTGCCGGTGCGGCTCCCCGAGCTCGAGGACTTCAAGCCCAGCGAGGACCCGGCGGGCCCGCTGGCCCGCGCCTTGGATTGGCGATTCTTCCAGCGCGATGGAAAGTGGTACGCGCGAGAGACCAACACCATGCCTCAGTGGGCGGGCTCGTGCTGGTACTACCTGCGCTTCACTGACCCGAAGAACACCCAGGCCATCTTCTCGCAGGAGGCGTACGACGCCTGGATGCCGGTGGACCTGTATGTCGGCGGTTCGGAGCACGCGGTGCTGCACCTGCTCTACGCCCGGTTCTGGCACAAGGTGCTGTTCGACTGCGGCCTCGTCACGCACGCCGAGCCGTTCAAGAAGCTCGTCCACCAGGGAATGATCCTCGGTGAGAACAACGAGAAGATGTCGAAGTCGCGCGGCAACGTGGTGAACCCGGACGACATTGTCCGGCAGTTCGGTGCGGATGCCCTGCGCATGTACGAGATGTTCATGGGGCCGCTGGAGGCGGTGAAGCCGTGGCAGACCAACGGCGTCATCGGCGTGCGGCGTTTCCTTGACCGCGTGTGGAACATGCTCGCGTTCGTGACGGAGGACGCGGGGGGGGCGCCGGCGGAGCTGACCGAGGACGTGCGGCGGCTGCTGCACAAGACGGTGAAGAAGGTGGGGGAGGACATCGAAGCGCTGCGCTTCAACACGGCCGTGAGCGCGATGATGATCCTCGCCAACGCGCTGGCCGAGCTTCCGCGCGTGCCGCTCGAGGCGGCCAGGGTCTTTGCGCGGATTCTCTCCCCATTCGCGCCTCACCTCTCGGAGGAGCTCTGGCACCGCTGGGGCGCAAGCGAGTCCATTTCCCTCCAGCCGTGGCCTGAATACGACCCTGCGTTGACCGTGGACGAGCTCGTCGAAATGGCCATCCAGGTCAACGGCAAGGTCCGAGGGAAGCTGCGCCTGAAGCGAGACGCCACGGAGGCGGAGGCGCGTGAGGCCGTCCACCGAGAGCCGGAGCTCATCCCGCATCTCGCCGGAAAGACCGAGCGCCGATTCGTCTACGTGCCAGGGCGAATCATCAACATCGTCGTTGGCTGAGGCCCTGCGGCGAACGCAGTCACCTGCGCGGGAAGTGCGGATACACGTCCTCCTGGAGCACCTGCCGCAGCTTCGGGAAGTTCAACGCCCACTTCACGCCCAGGCGCCACGGGGCGAACAGCACCCGGGGCACCCGTGGGAGCAGCGTCTGGGGCCACTCCAGGTACGTCCGTTCGATGGCGTCCATGTCGAGGTCCTGCCGCACGTCCACGCAGTACGGGGCCACGTTGCCCGGGGGCTGGCCTTCCAGGAGGTCAGCCAGGCCCGCTGGCAGGAAGGTGGTGTGCAGCGTCATGCCCACGTCGAAGTTGCGGCTGCCCAGCCGGCAGATGGGGCCCTTGGCCAGGTCCTCGGAGTCGAAGATCCAGACCTCGTCGCCCGTGGAGTTCTCAGGCAGGTCCGGCGTCGGGTCCGACACGACGAGCGCCACCACGTAGCCCTTCCAGTGGGGCACCTGGGGGAACCGGGCGCTGGGGACGAACTGCGGCGCGAAGCCGAACCAGCCGGTGGGCAGCACGTAGCCCTCGAAGCGGCCGGAGTCGACGAAGAACTTGCAGAAGCTCGCCGCGCGGCCATCGCGGATGGGCAGCGCGGACTTGTCCCCGACGACGGGCTTGTAGAGCTGGTAGAGCGCCTCGGGGACCATGTCCGCCGTGAAGCCGTCCGAGTTGAGGTAGAGCGCCAGCTCCTTCGTCGGCAACTTGGCGTTCATCACGTGGCCCAGCAGCCGGAAGTGGGCCTCCAGCTCGCCATTCACCAGGCCGGCGTTGGAGAAGACCGTCAGGCCCCAGGTGAAGTCGTCATGCGAATACAGATTGGACTGGATGCGCAGCCGCTTCATGTCGATGCGGTGCACCCCCATGGAGCTGCGCGTGACGGGCACCGCCGTGGGCATTCCCGCCTGCCAGTCCTGCACGCGGTTGCCATTGATGAGCAGCTCGCCCGGCTCCAGCGTATGAGACAGGTCCTCGGTGGGAGAGTGCGCCGCGACAATGGTGATGACGTCGTCGGGGTTCTCGTAGATGGCGGCGAAGTGCAGCCCGCCGCCTCCGGCCTGGAAGCGGTGCGCGGACACGAGCGGCGGATTCGCCGGGTCCAGCGTCCCGGGTGACGTCTGGAGGTCCGCTCGCCGCACCACCCAGAACACCGCTTGCGGGGCGGCGGGGGACGCAGTCAGCCACTCCACCGCGCGCTGCACCCGCGGCAGGAAGGGCACCGCCGCCTGCGCGGCGATCTGCCAGAAGTTGATGGGGAAGTTGGAGTCCAGCAGCACCACGTAGTCCCGCGTGGCGGCGATCTGGTGCAGCGACGCCGCCACCACCGGCTCACCCGTGGCCGCGTCCATCAGCTTCCAGTGGTTCAGCCGGTTCTCTTCCGTGTCCCAGCTCACCAACTGCGTGTAACCGGCGCCCAGGGGCCACTTGGGCGCGTGGTTGGTGAAGAAGAGGCGGGGCCGGTCCTTGTTGAGGCGTGGGCCCAGGCGCTCGGCGGGGTCGAAGGCCGGGTGGGCCGTGCTCTGCAGCAGGGGGAAGACCCACGGCGTGGGGAGGGCGCGGTTCCACTCGCGCAGGTAGCCCAGCGGTGTGTACGCCTTCAACGTCTTGGGGTGGATGGCCCACGGGCGGCCCGCGTCCGTCGTCACCAGCAGCATCCGCTCACCCTCGACCAGGAAGGGCGCCGTGTTGGGGGTCTCCTGCGGTCCCAGCGTGAGGGACACGTCCGCCAGCGTCGTCTTGCGGAAGCGGTTGAGCAGCCGCGTCAGGGGGCCTCGCGCCGTCGCGCCCGCGTCTACCTGCTGGCGCGCGTAGTACGAGGGGGTGCGCATGGTGGCGGAGGTGAACCGGGCGCCGCCCACCTGGAAGTCCAGGCGCAGCACGAGCCCGTCCGAGGCCAGGGCCGGGGAGCCCGCGTGCACGCTGGGCCCCGCGACATAGACGTGCCCCTGCAGGTCCTCGGGCAGCGTGCCGGCGAGCACCTGCAGCGGCTCGTTGACGTACTCCACCGGGCTGGTGGTCATCGCGTTGCGTGGCATGCCGGGCCTGAGTCCCGGTGGGACGTGCAGACCGGGGAGCGCATGGCCGTCCGCCTCGCGCGAGAGGGAAGCGGGCGCTTCGGGCGCCGCGGGGGCGGGGGGCTTCAGGACGGATTCAGTCTCGGGCATGACGCCTCCGGAGATTGGGTGGGTGCGCGCCGCAGCGGGATGGGGGCCGGGACCGTAGCACGCGTGTTGTGACAGACCGGTCGACGCCGGGCGGCTGGCCGCCGTGGGAGAGGGCAGCCCACAGTACCTTGCGAGGGGCCGGTGTGAGACACTTGCCGCTTCCCATGGTCGAAGACTCCCACTCCGAGCGACAAGTCATTGGCGACCGCTACGTCCTGGAGCGGCGGCTGGCGGGCGGTGGCATGGGCACCATCTGGGTGGCGTTGGATCCCAAGCTCCAGCGCCGCGTGGCCCTCAAGCTGATGGCGGCCCACTGCGCGCCCGCGCCCCTGGCTCGCCGGCAGTTCGAATGGGAAGCGCAGGCGATTGCCCGCCTCCAGAATCCCCACGTCATCCAGGTCCACGACTGCGACCTCTCCGGCGAGACGCCCTACATCGTCATGGAGTGGCTGGTGGGCGAGGACCTGGAGGCCCTATTGAACCGCCGCGGCCGGCTGTCCCTGGCCATGGTGGAGCGGCTGGTGACGCAGACGGCCCGCGCGCTCACCGCCGCGCACGCCGCGGGCGTCATCCACCGCGACCTCAAGCCGGCCAACCTGTTCCTCGCGCGCACGGAGCATGGCGAGCAGGTGAAGGTGTTGGACTTCGGTCTGGCGCTGCTGATGTCGGGCGGCGCGGCCCGGCCGCATCCCGAGGAGGAGATGGCCGGCACGCCCCGGTACATGAGCCCCGAGCAGCTCCGAGGGCTGGAGCCGCGGCTGGACCACCGCTGTGACCTCTGGGCGCTGGCCGTGGTGGCGTACCGCGCGCTGACGGGACAGCACCCGTTCCCCCTGGAGTCACTGCGGCAGATGCGCCTGGGCAACGTGCCGCCGCCGCCCGCGACGCCGTCCAGCCTGTCCCCGGAGCTGGGCACGGAGGTGGACGCCTTCTTCGCGCGCGCCCTGGACGTGGACCCCGCGCGCCGCTTCCAGTCCGCGCACGAGCTGGCCTCCGCCCTCACCAGCGCGGTGGATGCGGGCCGGCCGTCGCGCCCGGCGAAAATCCTGGTCGTCGATGACGAGCCGGACATCGTCGTGCTGATGGAGCAGAGCTTCCGCAAGCAGATCCGCCGCTCCGTCTACCAGTTCCTCTTCGCCGCGGACGGCGAGGAGGCGCTGGAGGAGATGCGCCAGCATCCCGACATCGAAGTCGTCCTCTGCGACATCAACATGCCGCGCATGGATGGGCTGACGTTCCTGTCGCGCGTGGGGGAGATCAGCTCGCTGACCCGGGTGGTCATCGTCTCCGCGTATGGCGACATGAACAACATCCGCACGGCGATGAATCGCGGCGCCTTCGACTTCATCACCAAGCCCATCGACTTCCCGGACCTGGAGGCCACGCTCGTCAAGACGCTGAAGCACGTGCGCGAGCTGCGCCGCACCGTGCGCTACACGGAGGAGAACGGCCTGCTGCGCATGTTCGTCCCGGGCGCGGTGCTGGAGCGCCTGCCGCCGTTGCTCCAGGGCTCGGACGCCATGGCGGGCGAATGGGTGGACGGCACGGTGGTGTTCATCGACGTGGATGCCTTCACACCAGTGCTGCACCAGGAAGCGCCGCCGGAGTCCCTGCGCCGTCTCAACGCCAACTTCGAGGCCATCGTCCCGGAGTTGCTCGCGCGCGGCGGCATCGTGGACAAGTTCATGGGGGACGCGGTGATGGCCGTCTTCCGAGGCCCCGGGCACGTGGACCTGGCGCTCGAGGCCTGTCACGCCGTCCACCGGCAACTCGGCACGCTGGCGTCGCGTGGCGGCGAGGGCGCACCGTACGCGCATGGCGTCTGCATGGGCCTGGATTCGGGCGACCTGGTGGCCGGCAGCGTGGGGGCGAAGGCCTCCGGCCGGCTGGACTTCACGGTGCTGGGGGACGTGGTGAACACCGCGGCGCGGCTGGCGGCGAGGGCCGGGCGTGGGCAGGTGCTGGTCAGCGGCCGGGCCCAGGCGCGCGCGGCGTCACGCTTCGGCCTGTCGCCCGTGGAGACGGGCCTCTTCGAGCTGGCCCGCGACGAGGGCCATGGCTCACGGGGCCCCGACGATGCGACCGCCTTCCTGGCGCTGGATGCGGCGCCAGAAGGCCGGGGAACCACGCAGGGCGGCTGAGGGGCCGCGCCCGCTGTTCCGTGCTGCGGCGGCCGAGGGCGCTCCGCTCCTGGCGCACGGGAGCGGGGCAGGGGACGTCAATCAGGCATTGCTGACGCGCACCGTGGTCTTCATCTCGCGGCCGGACGCCGGGTCGCGGGCGCGCATGGTGAGGATGCCTTCCACGTTCACGTCGAAGGTGATCTCCACCTGCGCGGCGCCGGCGCGGCCGGGCTGGATGCCGGAGAAGGTGAACTCGCCCAGCATGTCGTTGCGGGCCACCAGCTCGTTGTCGCCCTGGAAGATGCGCACGGCGAGCTCGGTCTGGTTGTCCATGCTGGTGGTGGCCAGCAATTGCTTGGCGTTGGGGATGGACGCGTTGCGCGGGAAGACGGTGTGGAAGGCGCCGCCCGCCTTCTCCAGGCCAATGGCCATGGGAATCACGTCCAGGAGCTGGATGCGCAGGTTGGTGTCGTCCTGGAGCGAGTGTGCGTAGAGCGCGGCGCCAATGGCCACGGCCTCGTCCGGGTGCACGCCCTTGCTGGGCGGCTTGCCGAAGAACTTGGTGAGCCGGTCCTGGACGATGGGCATGCGCGTCTGGCCGCCCACGAGCATGACCTCGTCGACGTCCTTGGTGGACAGTCCCGAGTCCACCAGCACGCGCGCCACCATCTGCAGGGTGCGGTCCACGAGCTGGTTGGTGAGCTGCTCCAGCATCTTCCGGCTGAACTTCATCTCGATGTTCAGGGGCTGGCCCTGGGACGTCATCGTGATGAAGGGGATGTTGAAGGGGACCTCCTCGCGCGCGGACAGGTCGATCTTCGTGCGCTCGGCCAAGTCCTTGATGCGCTGCATCGCCACCGGGTCCGTGGCGAGGTCGAGGCCCGTCTTCGCCGCGAAGTCCTTGAGGACGTGGTGGATGATGGCGTTGTCGAAGTCGATGCCGCCCAGGAAGACGTCACCGCCGGTGGCCTTCACCTCGAAGACGCGGTCGCGGATCTCGATGATGGAGACGTCGAAGGTGCCGCCGCCCAGGTCGTAGATGACGACCTTCTCCTTCAGCCCCTTGCCCACGCCGTAGGCCAGCGCCGCCGCGGTGGGCTCGTTGATGATGCGCACCACTTCCAGGTCGATGAGCTTGCCCGCGTCCTTCACCGACTGGCGCTGCCGGTCGTTGAAGTAGGCCGGCACCGTCACCACCGCCCGCTTGATGGGCATCTTCAGGTAGTTGGAGGCGACCTCGCGGATCTTCCCCAGGATCTTGGCGCTGATCTCCTGGAGGGCGAACTCCTTCTTCCCCACGTCCAGGATGACGTCGCTCTGCTTGCCGGGGCGCATGTTGTACGCCACAACCTGCTTCATCGTGTCGACGACTTCGCTACCGAAGCCTCGGCCCACCAGTCGCTTGGAGCCGTAGACGGTGTTGCGCGGGTTGAGCTGCCACTGGCGCTTGGCCTCGTAGCCGATGAGTTCGTTCCCCTTGTCGTCGATCGCGAAGATCGAGGGGATGGTGTACTCGCCGCCCTTGTAGGGGATGAGCTTGACGTTCCCGCTGTCCTCGACGATCGCCGCGCACGAGTTGGTCGTGCCGAGGTCGATGCCGATGATGGGCTCCTTGTGCATCTTGCTTGGACTCCGGGTGGGTAGGCCGCAGAGGAAGGAAAAGACCGTAGCGCACCCTCGCGCCGCGCGCGAGTTCACACACCGCGCCGTTTGCCGCTCCCGGGAATGCGGACCCGGGCTCCCTGCTTCCCCTGGAGGGCGCCGTAGCGCTCCCTGTGGCCGCCCGGTGGCCAGCAGCGCGTGCCCCAGCCGACAATGACGTCCGGGGTGCTGGACATTGGTGGCCCGGACGGAAAACTTGGTGGTGGACGACGGACCAGAGGAGAGTCAACTTGGACGCGAAGGGTTATCTGCAGGAAGTGGGCGCGCAGGTGAACGCCGACTTCGTCAAGAACCGGTCGATTCTCTCCTTCGAGGAGTATCTCTCCCTCTTCTTCAGCGACCCGAAGGGCCAGGCCCGCAACGCGGCGCAGTACCTGCGGGACGTGATGGACCACTTCGGCACCACCACGGTGCCGCACCCCACGGGCACCATCCGGCGCTTCCAGGTCTTCGACGTGCCCGGCGGCGACCGGGACGACCGGGTGGCGGGCCAGGAGGAGGTGCAGAACGCCATCTACCGGTTGCTCGGCAACTTCGTGCGGGCCGGCCGTATCAACAAGCTCATCCTCCTACACGGGCCCAATGGCAGCGCCAAATCCACGCTCGTCAATGCCCTGAAGGAAGGCATGGAGACGTACTCGCGGCTGCCCCAGGGCGCGCTCTACCGGCTCGCCTGGGTGTTCCCGTCGGAGAAGCTCATCAAGGGCTCCATTGGCTTCGGTGAGCGGGACTCCGCCAGTGGGGAGATGACCACCTTCGCACACCTGGACGCGGAGTCCATCGACCTGCGCATGCCGTGCGAGCTGCGGGACCACCCGCTCTTCGCCGTCCCGCCCGGCGAGCGCCGCAAGCTGCTGGAGACGGCGCTCAAGAAGAAGGGCCTGGGCAACGGGGACGGGGAGAGTGGCGACTTCATCCTGTCCGACTACGTGCGGGACGGCGAGCTGTGCTCCAAGTGCCGCCGCATCTACACCGCGCTGCTCAACTCCTACGGCGGGGACTGGCTGAAGGTGATGCGCCACGTCCAGGTGGAGCGCTTCTACGTGTCGCGCCGCTACCAGGTGGGCACGGTGACGGTGGAGCCGCAGATGAGCGTGGACGCCGTCGTCCAGCAGCTCACCGCGGACCGCACCCAGCTCAACGTGCCCGCGCCGCTGCACAGCACGGTGCTCTTCGAGCCGCACGGCCCCCTGGTCCACGCCAACCGCGGCCTCATCGAGTACGCGGACCTGCTCAAGCGGCCCCTGGAGGCCTTCAAGTACCTGCTGGGCTTCAGCGAGACGGGCGAGGTGCCGCTGGAGCCCTTCGTCCTCCAGCTCGACGAGGTGCTCATCGCGTCGGCGAACGAGAAGCACCTCAACGCCTTCAAGGAGCTGCCGGACTTCGCGTCCTTCAAGGGCCGCATCGAGCTGGTGCGCGTGCCCTACCTGCGCCGCTACCGCACCGAGCAGCAGATCTACGACGCGCAGATCACCTCCACCACCGTGGGCAAGCACGTTGCGCCCCATGCCACGGAGCTGGCGGCCATGTGGGCGGTGCTCACCCGGCTGAAGAAGCCCATTCCGGACCGCTACCCGCAGGACGTGAAGGAGCTCATCGACCAGGTGACGCCGGTGGAGAAGCTGCACCTCTACGAGGAGGGCGCGCCGCCGGACCGGCTGAGCCTGGCCAACACGAAGGAGCTGCGCAAGCTGCGCGAGGACCTGTTCACGGAGTCGGACGCGTACCCGAACTACGAGGGACGCTCGGGCGCCAGCGCGCGCGAAATCAAGACGGCGCTCTTCAATGCCGCGCAGAACACCGACTACAAGTGCCTCAACGCGCTGGCGGTGCTGGAGGAGCTGTCCGCCATCTGCAAGGACAAGAGCGTCTACGAGTTCCTCTTGCAGGAGGTGGTGGACGGCTACCACGACCATGACGCCTTCGTGGGGCTGGCGGAGGCGGAGTACCTGGACCGGGTGGACTCGGAGGTGCGCGAGTCCATGGGCCTGGTGTCGGAGGGGCAGTACCGCGAGCTGGTGGAGCGCTACATCCAGACCATCAGCCACTGGGTGCGCGGGGAGAAGATGCGCAACCGCGTCACCGGGGTGATGGAGGCGCCGGAAGAGCAGCGCATGGTGGAGGTGGAGGCCATCATCATGCCGCGCGGCGAGGACGCCGCCGACTTCCGCCGGGGACTCATCGCCTCCATCGGCGCGCACCGGCTGGACAACCCGGACGCGGTCATGGACTACGGCCGCATCTTCCCGGACATGTTCAAGCGCCTGCGAGATCACTACTTCGAGGAGCGCAAGCGCGTGCTGCGCAAGAACAAGGAGAACGTCCTCAAGTACCTGTCCGAGGACCGCAACCAGCTCACCGCGCGCGAGCAGACGCAGGTGCAGAGCACGCTGAAGACGATGGCGGAGCGCTACGGCTACTGCGAGGCGTGCGCGAAGGACGCCATCCTCTTCCTGATGAAGAAGCGCTACGCGTGACCGGGCAGGCGTCCGGGGCCCGCCTGGACGCCTGCTTTCAAAGCCGGAAAGGGCTCGGGATGATGGGGGCTGCCAGGGAGTTGTACTGGCTGCATCCGTTTTCCCCCCAGACCGGAGAGTCGATGACCCGCTTCCTCCTGGGCGCCCCCGCCCTGCTCGCCCTCGTGTCATGCGCTGGTGCCCCGCCTCAGCCGGCCGCCGCCACCCCCGCATCCCAGGTGGCGCCCGTCGTCGAGCGTGTCATCGCGGTGCCGGACGTGCCGCGCATGACGCGCAAGGAGCAGGTGCGGCGCATCCTCCCGCACAACGTGCGGCTGCAACTGGCCTCGCAGGGCAGGGTGCGCAGCACGGCGTCGGGCGTGGTGGTGGGCGCCGAGCGGGACGCGAACGGAGCCACGGTCGCCTGGGTGGTCACCAACGCACACGCGGTGGCCATGGACGGGATGGAGGCTCCGGAGCTGCGCGTGCTGGTGGATCGCCGCGCGGAGTCGCTGGAGCACCGGGGCGAGGTGGTGGCGATGGGCGAGGTGCCTGACCTGGACCTCGCGCTGGTGCGCGTGCCGGGGCTGGACCTGCCTGCGGTGGAGCTGGCGGACGACGCGGAGCTGGAGCTGGGGGAGGACGTGGTGGTGGCCGCCTCGCCGTTCGGCCGCGCGCTGTCGCTGTCTGGCGGCATGCTGTCCCAGGTCGAGTGGGACAAGGCCTCCCAGCGCCCGAAGATGGTGAAGACGGACGCCCCCATCGGCTACGGCGCGTCGGGCGGCGGCATCTTCAGCCTCACGACGGGCCGGCTGCTGGCCATCGTCGAAGGCTACCGCACCGCGAAGGTGGACTTCGAGGTGCAGGAGGAGAACTACAGCTTCGACGTGCCCATGCCCGGAGAGACGTTCGCCGCACCCAGCGCGAAGGTGCGCCACTTCCTCCAGGCCAAGGGCTTTGGCCGGCTGCTGGCGCGCAAGCCGATGACGGAAGGTGGCGTCGCACACGCCGCCGGGCGTTAGTCCCTTCGCGCGGCGTCCCAGTCCTCCGGGCGGGCTGGCAGGAATCTCGACACCGCGCGCGAGCGGGGTACATCCGCCGGACTGGAGGCGTGGGATGGCCGGACGTGTCTCGTGGGATCAGTACTTCATGGACATCGCGACGCAGGTGGCCTCGCGCGCCACGTGTGATCGCAAGCACGTGGGCGCCGTCATCGTCCGGGGCAGGACCATCCTGTCCACCGGCTACAACGGCGCCATCCGCGGGCTGCCGCACTGCGATGACGTGGGCCACATGATGGAGAACGGACACTGCGTGGCCACCGTCCACGCGGAGGCCAACGCCATCATCCAGGCCGCCACCAACGGCGTCAGCATCGAAGGGGCGACCATCTACACCACCGCCTCGCCTTGCTGGCCGTGCTTCAAGCTGATCGCCAACGCGGGCCTGGTGCGCATCGTGTTCGGCGAGTTCTACCGGGACCCTCGCATCTTCGAGTACGCGGCCCGGCTGAAGCTGGACCTGGTGGGTCTGGGCGACGCCGCCCGGCCTCCCGCCTCGGGTGCCTGATCACCCCGCACCGCGGGGCAGTCCGGGCATTTCCGCGCGGATCGCGCGGGCTCCTCAATCGTCACCTGAAAAACACTCGCGGGCGGACGTAAGTCCGCGCCGTGTATGGGGAATTTGCCACTTCCGGCAAGAATTACCGCCCCAGGGTTGACGATGTTGGAACGGCTCCCTAACTCTTGGCTCCGGTTGGGCGGCGGCGGGGGTGGATCAGGGAAAATCCCGAGGAGTTCCAGTTGGTTACCTCGACAGCAATGTCAAATAGTGCATCCTCTGTTGAGGACGCGCCGCAGCCTGTGGTGGGCGCGGCCCGGTATCTGGCCGTCCCCACGCTGATGGACAGCCTGCTGCACGACGTCCGCAATCCGCTGAACGCGCTGGCCATCCATCTGGAGGTCCTGTCGGAGAAGCTGAAGGCGGAGACGGGGAGCGTGCCGCCTTCGCAGGAGAAGAACCTCAAGGCCATGCGCGATCAGATCCAGCGCGTGGACGGCATCCTGAAGCTGTTCAGCGACTTCGTCGTCTTCCGAGGCGGCGCGCCGGGCGTGGCGGACCTGTCGGAGGCCACCACGCGGGCGCTGGGCGTGCTGGGGCACGAGGGCCGCAAGCGCCGCGTCCAGGTCCAGGCGGCGGTGGAGGCGGGCGTCCAGGTCCGCCTGCAGGACACGTCGGAGCTGGGCTTCTTCCTCATCCAGGCGCTGCTGCGCGCCTTCCGCCGGGCGGAGAATGGCGGCTCCATCCGGGTCACGGTGCGCGGGGACGAGTCGAGCGCGGTGCTGGAGGTCGAGGACTCGGCCGGCGCCTGCCCCGAGCCCCTGCCCGAAGCCGTGGCCGCGCTGCAGCTGCGCTGTTCACAGTTGGGCGTCGACCTGTACGTCCGGGCGGGGCTGTGCCGCCTGAGTTTCTCCCGCGCCTGAGTGTCTCATCTGGACGGGCCGGCTTCTGATTTCGAGTCACGACAACTTCGCGTCACGACGCAGTACGGGAGGTCTTCACTTGGGCAGCGCACGAATCCTGGCCGTGGATGACGAACGCGACACGTGTGAGGCGCTGGCGGACATGCTCAGCGCCTGGGGACACAAGGTCGAGATCGCATTCGACGGGCATGACGCCCTTCGCAAGGCGAACGAGTTCCGGCCGGACGTGGTCCTGTCGGATCTGGCCATGCCGGAGACGGATGGGCTCTGGTTGCTGCGCAACCTGAAGGAGGAGCTGCCGGACTGCCCGGTGGTCTTCCTGACGGGGCGAGGCACCATCGACGCCGCGGTGGAGTCCATCCGCGAGGGCGCCTACGACTTCATCGTCAAGCCGCTGGATACCGCGCGGCTCAAGGTCTGTATCGACCGGGCGCTGGAGAAGAAGGAGACGATGCGCGAGGTGCAGACGCTGCGGCGGCGTCTGAAGCAGCTCGGCTCGTCGGACCTGATTGCGCAGTCCGTGGGCATGCGCAAGGTCATCGAGCTGGTGGAGAAGGTGGCGCCCTCCAAGGCCAGCGTGTCCATCAGCGGCGAGTCCGGCACGGGCAAGGAGGTGGTGTCCCGCGCGGTGCACAACCTGTCCCTGCGCCGCGACAAGCCCTTCATCGCCATCAACTGCGCGTCCATCCCGGCCACGCTCATCGAGTCCGAGCTGTTCGGCCACGAGCGCGGCGCCTTCACTGGCGCGGATCAGCGGCGGCCCGGCGTGTTCGAGATGGCCCACGGCGGCACGCTCTTCCTGGACGAATTGGGTGAGATTCCCATCGAACTGCAGGCCAAGCTCCTGCGCGTGCTGGAGGAGGGCAAGCTGCGCCGGCTGGGCGGCAAGGTGGAGATCGAGGTGGACGTGCGCGTGCTCTGCGCCACCAACCGCGACCTCAAGCAGGAGATCAAGAACGGGCGCTTCCGCGAGGATCTCTACTTCCGCCTCAACGTCTTCCAGATCCACCTGCCGCCCCTGCGCGAGCGCCGCGACGACGTCCCCATCCTGGTGCAGCACTTCGTGGACAAGTTCCGCGGCGACTCCGGCAAGCGCGTCAGCGGCGTGCACCCGGAGGCCATGGAGGTCCTGAAGAACTACGACTGGCCGGGCAACATCCGCGAGCTGCGCAACGCGGTGGAGCGCGCCGTCATCCTGTGCGACGGGGAGCTGATCACCCGCGAGCACCTGCCGCCCGACATGGCCGGCAAGAGCCCGGAGCGCCACACCTTCCGGCTGCCCTTCGGCCTGAGCCTGGACGCGGTGGAGCGCGAGTACATCCTGGGCAGCCTCCAGCGGAACGGGAACAACAAGGCCCGCACCGCCGAGGTGCTGGGGGTGAGCGAGAAGACGCTCTACAACAAGCTCAACCGCTACGCGGCCGAGGCCCGCGCGCAGCAGGCGCCCGGCGGCGGTGGCGGCCCCCTGGGCGGGCAGGGAAGTGACGGCGCGATGGGGGCCATGGGCACCAACTCGTTCGTCATCCGCTGACCTCACAGGTAGGAAATCCCCTTCGGATTCCGGGCTCTTGGCCCGGCTCGGAGGGGATGCCCGCCCAGGCGGCGACCCCGCCGCGAAACCCCCGTCAATTCTTGACTTTTGACCTCCGGACGGGGGATTCTTGGGGGGTCTCCCACCCACAGGGAGTGCCCGGCCGTACATGTTCCACGCCTCGGGCAACTCCAGCGGCGCCAATCTATTCGGGCGCCCCGGAGTGTGCATCGGGTGCCGCGGGGGGGCACAAGGAAGGCCACAACGCAATGAGCGACGCGCGAGTACTTCACTTCTTCGGCGGCAAAGGCGGGGTAGGTAAGACCACGCTCGCGGCGGCATATGCGTTGAGGCTGTCGGAGGATGCGCCCAAGGAGCGGGTGCTGCTCGTGTCGTTGGACCCGGTCCGCTCGCTGTCGGACCTGGTGAAGAAGAAGCTCCCGGCCAAGGCGACCAAGCTGGTCCCGGGCAAGGGAGACGGCGGCGTGTACGGCCTGGAAGTGGAGCCGGCAGCGCTCATGAAGCCCTTCCTGGCCTCCTACCTGCCAGCGCTGTCGAAGGCCGCGGCGAAGGGCACGCACGTGTCGGAAGACGACATGGGCAAGCTGTACCAGCAGGCCGTGCCGGGACTGGAGGAGCTGGTGGCGCTCTTCCACGTGGTGGACCTGCTGGAGGGCGAGGAGTTCGACCGCATCGTGGTGGACGCCGCGCCGACCAGCCACACCCTGCGGCTGTTCGACCTGCCGACGAGCCTGCGCAAGTTCCTGGGCCTGGTGAAGGCCGGTGGGGACAAGACGGAGGCGCCGCCGAAGAAGGGCAAGAAGGCGGCCGCCGCGGCCGAGGCGCCCGGCTTCCTGGAGCAGGTGGGGCAGAAGGCGGAGAAGCTGCTGGCGCTGCTGAAGGACACCACGCGCACGGCCTTCCACCTGGTGGCGCTGGCGGAGCCGGTGCCCGAGGCGCAGACGCGCATGCTCTTCGCCCAGCTTCGCGAGCGCGGGCTGCCGGTGACGGAGATCGTCGTCAATCAGATCGAAGACAAGGACGGCTGTCCCGCGTGCCAGGGCCGCCGCGGCCTACAGGCC
The DNA here is from genome assembly GCF_006547365.1 of Myxococcus sp. AB056. NCBI lineage: Bacteria > Pseudomonadati > Myxococcota > Myxococcia > Myxococcales > Myxococcaceae > Myxococcus > Myxococcus sp. AB056. The sequence goes on from NZ_VHLB01000021.1 coordinate 36,526, forward strand.
CCCCACGTCCGCAAGTTCCAGGCGCTGGACAAGACGGTGCCGGTGCACCTGCTGGGCCGGCGTGAAGTGGCGCCGCGCGGGCTGGATGGCTTGGCGCTGTTCGCCAAGGCCTGGGCCGCTGGCAAGGAGACCAAGGCGCTGGAGTTCGCCGCGGCCGAAGGGCCTCCGGCGCTGGTGCGCGCGCCGTCCATGCCGCCCATCGCCGCGCCGCCGCTGCCGCCCACGCGGCTCATCTTCTTCGTGGGGCAGGGCGGGGTGGGCAAGAGCTCCTGCGCCGCCGCCGCCGCGGTGACGCTGACGGAGAAGGAGGGGCCGGTGCTCCTCATCTCCACGGATCCGGCGCACTCGCTGTCGGACGTGCTGCAGAGCCGCCTGACGGACACGGAGACGCAGGTGAAGGGCACCAAGGGCCTGTACGCGCGCGAGCTGGACATCGCCGGCTGGTTCAATGCCCTGCGCAAGCGGGTGAAGGAGAAGGCGGAGAAGGCCTTCGAGGGCGCGCCCCGGTCGGGCAGCGAGGTGCCCTCGGATCTGCTCTACCTGCGCAACCTGCTGGAGTGCGCACCGCCGGGCATCGACGAGCTGGCCGCGCTGTCCTGCCTGACGGACGCGCTGGTGCAGGAGCGCTTCAAGCGCATCGTGGTGGACTCGGCGCCGGTGGTGACGTCCGTACGCGTGGTGGAAATGGCGGAGACGGCCAAGACGTGGCTGGGCGCGCTGCACGCGGTACTGACCAAGCACCGCGCCAAGGGCCTGGGCGAGCTGGCGGACGACATCGCCGGGATGATCAAGCACGTGAAGCGCTTCGAGGACGCGCTGGCCTCCCCGAGCGAGGCGCGCTTCGTGGTCGTCACGCGTGGCGAGGAGCTGGCCGCGGCCCGCACCGAGCGGCTGGTGGAGTACCTGAAGGAGAAGAAGCTCCCCGTGGAGCGGGTGCTCGTCAACCGCGTGGGCCCCAAGTCCACCTGCGACAAGTGTGAGAGCCGGCGCAAGCTGGAGCTCAACGCGGCGAAGGCCATCGAGAAGAAGCTGGGCCTGCCCGTGACGATGGCGCCGGCCCTGGGCCGTCACCCGGCGGGTCTGCGCGAGCTGAAGGCCTTCCGCACGGCGTGGTACGCGCTGTCGCCGCCGGCCGCGAAGACCAAGGCGGCCTGAGTCCAGGCGCGTTGAGAATCGAGCCAAGGGGGCCCTGCCGGGCATCGTTTCACCCGGCGGGAGTGTCCTGGCCGTTGTGCAGAAGTAGAGGGGGCCGCCGCCACATCCGCCTCACGCCCTGATTCCACCCCGAAGAATCATCCCTTCCCACCTGCCCCCGTGCGCACCATGACGACGCGCGGCATGGGTGCCAAGGGGGTTGCGCGGGCCGTATCTGAAAGCGAGCGTGGCTCACGCCGCGACTGATGGCTGGAAGGCATGGAGGCCCGCGGGGGCTCACGCCTCGCATTCCGAAGGTGAGTCGGTGAACGTCTCCAGGCCGGGGAAGGTGAGCGCGCCCGTCTCCGTCAGTGTGCCTTCCAGCGGCGCACGGCCGCTCAACCGGAGCGTTACCTGCCTGCCGCGTACCGTGTAGCGGCCCCGCGTCTCCTTCTGGCGGGCCGTCCCGTCGTCGCCCACCTCCTTCGTCCACAGGGTGACCCTGCCGGAGGGGCCGAAGCGCAGCCCCTGGGTGGTGCCGTAGACGCCCACACCCGGGCCGAACCAGGACACCTCGCGCAGCAACACGGGGACATCCGCCTCCCTCGCCGGGCTGCGGCCCAGCAGCTTCTGCCAGCCCAGGGTGTCCCGGATGGGGGTGAAGTCCGCGTCCTCCTTCGCGCGGGTGAGCCGCCGGGCGTCCAGCTTCACCGCCTGGGTGAGGTGCTCGACGATGACGTCCCGGTGGGCGCTGTACTCGCAGACCTTCCCCTGCTTGCGGAGCATCCCCAGGGTGGCGGCCAGGTTGTAGTGCGCCAGCGCATAGCCCGGGGACTCCCGGGCGGACGCCTGGAAGCGCTCCAGGGCCTCTGGGTAGCGCCCCGCCTGGTACAGTCGGAAGCCCTGGGTGTTCAGTCCCCGAGCATTGGGGGTGGACGCGGCGCCCGTGAGGGCCATGAGCAACAGGGGCAGGGCGGGGTGCATGTGCCTCCAGACAGGGGTGCGTAAACGCTTGCGCGTTGAAAGCCGCCTTACCCTGGTGCTAGTTCCGCGCCATGGCAACCGGTACCAGCTATGTGCTCGAGTTCGAGCGCCCCCTGATTGAGCTGGAAAAGAAGATCGACGAGCTCAAGGTCCTCTCCACCAGCGGCACGGTGGACTTCTCCTCGGAGATCTCCAAGCTCGAGAAGAAGGCGAAGAAGCTCCAGACGGAGATCTTCAGCGACCTGACGCGGTGGCAGGTGGTGCAGATGTCCCGGCACCCGAACCGCCCCTACTTCCTCGACTACGTCCACTACCTCTTCACCGACTTCGTCGAGCTGTGCGGTGACCGGGCCTTTGGCGAGGACCCGTCCATCGTCGGCGGCTTCGCGCGCTTCGACGGCAAGCCGGTGATGGTGATGGGCCACCAGAAGGGCCGCAACACCAAGGAGAACATGGCGCGCAACTTCGGCATGCCGCGCCCGGAGGGCTACCGCAAGGCCCGCCGCCTCATGGAGCTGGCCGAGCGCTTCGAGAAGCCCATCCTCACCTTCGTCGACACGCCGGGCGCGTACCCGGGCATCGGCGCCGAGGAGCGTGGGCAGGCCGAGGCCATCGCCGTCAACCTGGAGGTCATGAGCCGGCTGCGCGTGCCCATCATCTCCACGGTGGTGGGTGAGGGCGGCTCCGGTGGCGCGCTGGCCATTGGCGTGGGCAACCGCGTGCTGATGCTCCAGAACAGCGTCTACTCCGTCATCTCCCCGGAGGGCTGCGCCTCCATCCTGTTCCGCGACGCCGCCAAGGCGGACAAGGCCGCGGACGCGATGCGGCTCACCGCGAAGGACCTGCTGGAGATGAAGATCATCGACGAGGCCATCGCCGAGCCCGCGGGTGGCGCCCACCGTGACCCCGCGAAGATGGCGGAGGCGCTGGGCAAGACGCTGCGCAAGCATCTGGGACAGCTCGCCGAGCTGTCGCCCGATGAACTGGTCCAGGACCGGTACGCGAAGTTTCGCGCGCTCGGTGTGTTCTCCGGACGCTGAATCCACGTTTCCAGGGCCTTTTTCACCATGCGACCGCTCGTCCCCACCCACGTTGAGACCCTCAAGCCGTACGTGCCCGGCAAGCCCATTGAAGAGACCGAGCGTGAGTTCGGCCTCAAGGGTGTCATCAAGCTGGCCTCGAACGAAAACCCACTGGGGCCCTCCCCGCGCGCCGTGGAGGCCATGCGGAACATCTCTGGCGCGACGCACCTGTACCCCGACGCCACGTCCTTCCACCTGGTGCGCAAGCTGGCCGCGCACGTGGACGTGAAGCCGGAGCAGGTGGTGCTGGGCAGCGGCTCCAACGAGCTCATCGAGCTGCTCATCCGCACCTTCACCACGCCGGAGGACGAAATCCTCCTGTGCCAGGGCTCCTTCTCCGCATACCGCATCTCCGCGCAGGCCCATGGGCGGCCCTTCGTGGAAGTGCCCATGCGCGAGGGCTTCCAGTACGACCTGGAGGCCATGGCGAAGGCCATCACCCCGCGCACGCGGATGGTGTTCCTGGCCAACCCGGACAACCCCACGGGCACCGCGTTCAGCCGCGACGCCCTGACGCGCTTCCTGGCCGCGGTGCCGCCGGAGGTGCTGGTGGTGCACGACGAGGCCTACTTCGAGTTCGTCGAGTGGCCCGAGTACACCAGCGCCGTGCCGCTGGTCGGCCGGCACCCGAACCTGGTGGCGCTGCGCACCTTCAGCAAGATTCATGGGCTGGCGGGCGTGCGCTTGGGCTACGGCATCATGGATGCGCGGCTGGCGGCGTACCTGCACCGCACGCGCATGCCCTTCAACCTGACGGTGCTGGCCCAGGCCGCGGGTCTGGCGGCCCTGGAAGACGCCGAGCACGTGCGCCGCACGCGTGAGATGAACCGCGCGGGTCTGGACTACTTCGCCACGGAGTTGCCGAAGCTGGGCGGCACGCTCACGCACAGCCACGCCAACTTCGTGTTCGTGGACTTCGGCCGTCCCGCGGTGGCGCTGTACGAGCAGCTGCTGCGCAAGGGCATCATCGTCCGGCCCTTCGCGGGGCAGGGGTTCCCGAACCATGTGCGCATCTCCGTGGGCACGCCCGCGGAGAACGCGCGCTGCGTCCAGGTGCTGAAAGAGATCCTGTCATGAGCGCCCGGCCCTTCATCGTCGCCATCGACGGCCCCGCGGGCGCCGGCAAGTCCTCGGTGTCCAAGCTGCTGGCGCGCCGGCTGGGCTTTTCGCTGGTGGACACGGGCGCCATCTACCGCTGCGTGGCCTTGATGGCCCAGCGTGAGGGCATTGCCTTCGACGATGACGCGGGCCTGGGCGAGCTGCTGGGCCGCGTGCACATCCACTTCCAGGTGGTGGGGGAGGAGAACCACGTCTTCCTGGGCGGCCAGGACGTGTCCGGGGAGATTCGCACGCCAGACATCTCCATGGCGGCGTCCCAGGTGTCCGGGCGGCCGGTCGTGCGCGCGGGCCTGCTGCAACTCCAGCGGCGGCTGGCGCTGGAGTCGGAGAAGGGCGCCATCCTGGAGGGCCGTGACATCGGCACGGTGGTGTTCCCGGACGCGGACGCGAAGTTCTTCCTGGCGGCCAGCCCCGAGGTGCGCGCCCGGCGCCGCTACGAGGAGCTGTTCCAGAAGGGCGTGGAGAGCAGCCTGGACGCCGTCCTTGCGGACCAGACGAAGCGGGACCGCGACGACTCCGCCCGCGCCGTGGCGCCGCTGAAGGCCGCCGAGGACGCGGTGCACGTGGACTCCAGCAGCATCCCCCTGTCGGAGGTGGTGCACGGGATGGAGTCTGAAATCCTGCGCCGGATGGCGCAGCGCGCCTAGCGCGGGTGGGTGAACCTTGGCCCGGCGCAGAGGACGACGCGCCGGGCTCAGCGGGAGCGCTTCGCCAGCGCCTTCTCGTAGGCGGCCTGCAGCTCGCCGAAGACCGAGCGCGCCGGCCGCGGCGCGCCGAGATGCAGGTGGCGCAGCTCCTCCATGAAGGCGTTCCAGAGCGGAGCGCCGCCCTTCTCCAGCAACTCCGCGCGGACGGACAGCTCCTTGCTCGGGCGCGTATGCCGGCGGCCCCAGGCGCCCATGTGCGCCAGGAGTGGCACGAGCTGGATGGCCGCTTCCGTCAGGCTGTAGATGAATTTCTGCCGGTGGGTGGGATCCGCGCGTCGCGTCAGCAAGCCGGACGCCGTCAGGCGCTTCAGCCGGTCCGCGAGGATGTTCGAGGCGATGCGTTCCTCGCTCTGCGCGAGCAGCTCGCCGTAGCTGCGCCTGTTTCCGAACATGACGTCGCGGATGACGACCAGGCTCCAACGGTCGCCGAGCTGTTCGAGCGTCAGGTTGATCGGGCAGCCGGATCGCCCTGTCTGCGCCATGGCCATTCTCTCCAGGCTACTCCTTGCGATGTGCAAGTGGTAGGGATAGGGTTTCGACTGCTTGCAATCTGCAAGTGGTTTGCGACAGGAGTCCGCCGATGTCACTCGTGCTCTACGGTCATCCCTTTTCTTCGTACACGCAGAAGGTCCTCATCGCGTTGTACGAGAACGGCACGCCCTTCGAGTTCCGCTGTATCGGGCCGGAAACACCTCAGCACTCGGCCGAGTGGTCGCGGCGCTGGCCGCTGCGCAAGTTCCCGCTGCTGGTGGATGGCGAGCGCGACATCGCCGAGACCAGCATCATCATCGAGTACCTGCAGCTCGTACATCCGGGGCCCGTGCGTCTGTTGCCCGCGGACCCGATGGCCGAGCTCGACGTGCGCTTTCTCGATCGCTTCTTCGACCTGCACGTCATGAACGCGGCGCAGCACGCGGTCGATGGCGCGCTGACGGGGGATTCGGTGAAGCGCCAGGAAGGATTGGCCCTGGCCGTGAAGAAGCTGGAGGTCGCCTACGCCTGGCTCGAAGGGCAGCTCGCCGGCAGGACCTGGGCCGCCCCTGGGGAGGACTTCACGCTGGCGGACTGCGCGGCCGCGCCCTCGCTGTTCTATGCGGACTGGACGCACCAGATTTCCGATGCGTTTCCCGTGCTCCGCGCCTACCGCTCGCGGTTGCTTGCGCGCCCGTCCTTCGCCCGCGCGGTGAATGAGGCGCGGCGATTCCGGCCGCTCTTTCCCCTGGGCGCGCCAGACCGGGATTGACGCTCGGCGCGCGCCCGCGCGTCGTCTCGCGGGCCTGGCGCCTCAATCGGAGCCTAGAAGCTGACACCTTCCTTCGACGGCGCGGGCACCTGCAGCGGCAGCTTCAGCGTCCCCGTGCCGTCGCCGTAGAAGGAGTGGTAGAGGAACAGGTCCGCCACCACCTGCTTCACGTAGCCGCGCGTCTCCTTGAAGGGGATGGTCTCCACGAAGAGGTCCAGTGGCAGCGAGCTCCGCTCCTGGACCCACTTCGCCGCCGAGCCTGGGCCCGCGTTGTACGCGGCCGCCGCGAGCACCGGGTGTCCAAAGCGCTCCATCAGCCGGGACAGATACCAGGCGCCATAGCGGATGTTCCGCTCGGGGGAGAAGAGGTCCGCGGGCGCGGGGACGGGCTCCTTCAGCTTCTCCGCGATGGCGTTCGCCGTCTTGGGGATGATCTGCATCAGCCCTCGCGCATCGGCGAAGCTCATCACCTCCGGCCGGAAGGCGCTCTCCCGTCGCATGATGGCCCACACCAGGTAGGGGTCCACCTGGTGCTGCGTCGCCGCGCCCTCCACCGCGGTGGCGAAGGCGCGAGGATAGAAGGGCGCCAGGGCCTCCGGAGCGCGCGCGCCGAAGGCCCGTCCCCACAGGTGGCGCGCCGCCACCGCGTGGGCGTGGCCGTACTCGCCCAGTCCCAGCAGCGCGTGCGCGAAGGGCAGGGCCTGGTCCGCCGAGCGCAGCCGCGCCGCGTGGGCTTCCACCTCCACCGTCGCGTCACGGAACAAGCCCGCGCGCGTCAGCTCCACCGCCAGCTCCAGCTCGGGCGGGCGGGGCAGCTTCAGCACCTGGGGCGGCTGTGGAAAGTGCGCGGGCGTCTTCAGGCTCAGCGCCTTGAGGCGCTCGTTGGCCATCAGCGCGTAGAAGGACGCGGGCGCCGAGGTGATGACGGCCTCGTACGCGGGGCCCAGCGTGTCTGCCTTCGCGCCGTCGAGCTCGCGGCTGCGCGCCATCCAGTAGCGCGCCTGCGGCCCCATGTTGCTCTTGGGGTAGGCGGTCAGGAACGCGTCCAACGCGGCGCGGGCCTTCGCGTACTCCTCCTGACGCAGGTGGGCCAGCGCGCGGAACCACATGCCTTCGTCGCGCCGGCGTGAGCGCGGATAACGCGTTTCGAAAGCCGTGAAGGCCTGCACCGCGTCCGCGAAGCGCCCGGCCTGCAAATCCAACCAGCCCGCGAAGAAGGCGCCCTCATCACCCGCGGGCTGCGAGGGGTACTTCTTGTCCAGGGCTGCCATCAGCGTTCGGGCCTTGGCGTTGTCGTCCGCCTTGAGCGCGCGCCGAGCCACCAGCAGGTCCGCCTGAGCGGCGACGGCGGCGGGGCCCTTGCGCGCCAGCGCGAGCGCCTTCTCCGCATCCTCCATCCGCCCCAGCGCGAACCAGGCCCTCGCGCGCAATAGCGCCACGCGGGCCGCCTGCGCCTTGTCGAGCTTCACCTTGTCCAGCGTCGCCAGCTCGTCGAGTCCGCGCTGCGTCGCGCCCGCGTCCAGGAAGCGTTCCGCGCGGGTGGTGCGCTCGATGTAGCCCAGCTTCACCGGGGGCGTGCTGCCGTCCGTCAGCCACGCCATGGCCTCGTCGCCGTAGGGGTGGGTGGGGAAGCGCAGCGCCACCGTCATCATGTCGGCGCGCTGCCCGGCGCGGTTGCCGGAGCCGCCTCGCGCCAAGGCACGCTGATAGAGCAGCTCCACGGTGGGCGACGCCTTCGCGGCGGCTTCCAGTACCTGGGCCGCGTCCTGGGGCTTGCCTGCCTTGAGCAGTGACTCACCCAGCCGCGCTCGGGCACGGGCCGCGAGTTCCGCGGGTGCCTTGGATTCCAGTACTCGCGCGAAGTCCTCGGCCGCGCCCGCGGCGTCCCCGGCGTAGAAGCGGGCCTGGCCCAGGTAGAAGGCGTGGTACGGCGCCAGCAGTGGAGGGGCGGGCCAGGCAGCCAACAGCTCCCTTGCCTCGGCGGCCTGACCGTCAGAGAGGGCGAGCGTCCCCGCGAGCAGCGCCAGCCGCCCCACGTCATCGCACTTCTTCTCGGCGCAGGCCGTCAGCTCCGCGCGCGCCAGGGCGGCCGCATCCGGCTTGTGGAGGCGGACGGCCTCAAGCGCCGTGGGGGACTGTCCCAGCGACATCCCCGCAACCACCCCCGCAACCCACCCACTCCAACTCATGTGGTCTTCCTTTCACGACGCGGCTTTGCGGCCTGCCAACGAGACGCACACACCGATCATTCCCCTTGCCCCGCAGGGAGGGTGGTTTGACAGCGGGCGCGACAAGTCCTAGATCCGCGCGGCGTCGGGTCAGTCCAGACTGTTCAGCACCCGATGTCATTCGCTGAAAGCGTCCTGGCGATTACGTGCACTTGGGTAGGAACTGCCGACCCATTGCGTCACCCGGAGTGAATCACTACCTTGCGCCGCCGCTCAGCGCCACTCCGGTCCGTCGTTGCATGGCGGGTCCAGTCGTTGTCGTCAGGTAGCACTGCTCGTTCACAGCGCTCGGGGGGGAAACAGTTCAGAGGGAGGGCTTCATGAAGCCGTGTCCAGCCGATCTGCCACAAACCATCAACCCCGAAGCCGGGCCGAAGCGAGCCGGCGTCGAGACCCACCGCAACCTCAACTGTCATCAGTATGACAACTGCCTGGATGAAGCCGTCCGGCGAGGTTGGCAGTCGTTCACCTGCATGAAGTGTCCGATGTATCAGCAGGTGGCGCCGCCGCAGATGGGGCTCGAGGCCTACGCCACGCAGCGCCGGCCTGTCTGAACGGGGTTCATGGCGTTGACGCCCCTGGCCACACACACCGGGGGCACCACCACGCACGGCGCCTCCGTGCGGGACGTCAGGGGACGGCCGCGTAGATGACGGCCACCCAGTATTGATTCGTGCCGAAGCGGCGGGAGTCTCCCCGCACCACGCCTACGCCCACGCGGTTGTTCGAGGCGTCGGCCATGCTGCGGGACTCCGGAATCGCCGTGGGGTCCGACACCACGAAGAAGTCCACGGACGCCGTTCCCGCGTCGGGCAGCAGCTCGAAGACGCGGTCGTGCACCGGGGCTTCACCCGGCTGGGCCGAGGGCTGGTCCAGCTCCAGCGCGCGCTTGGCGTGGGCGCGTGCCAGTGACTCGAGCGCGGCGTTGCGCGTCAGGGGCGGCAGCTTGCGGGACGCGCGTCGCCGGCTCAGGGCGTCGTAGGCCTCCTGTTGCGGATCCGCCAGCTCCGGCGAAGCGGGCGGGGCGACGGTGAAGACCTCGGTGAGGACGGCCTCCTGGCGCCCGTTCACCGTGTGGAACGCCACGCCCACGCCCATGAAGCGGAAGCCCGGGTCCAGCACGTTGCGCCGGTGTCCAGGGCTGTGCTCAATGCCGAAGTGGGCCGCCAGCGGCCCCGGTGCCAGGCCCAGGTTCTCTCCCGCGCGCACGTAGCGTGCGCCCGCCGGCAGGCGCTTCGTCAGCGTGGAGCCGTCCGGGGCGATGTGGGCGAAGAAGCCCTCCTTCGACATGCGCGCGCTGTAGTCCTGGGCCACCTGTTCCAGCACGGCGTCGGGGGACAGTTCGGGCAACGCGTGGGCGCGGCGGAGGGCGTTGATGCGCTCGTAGACGGCCCGGCGGGCGTCCTCCAGCGTGGTGGGCTCGGCGGTGTCCTCGCTGGCGGCGTGCTTACGGGGCTCGCCCTGGTCCACCAGGAAGAGCGCCGCCACCTCCGGCCCGCCGTCCGCGCGTCCCACCACCTCCACGGTGTACGTACCCGGCGTGGCGAAGGCGAGCCGGCTGCAGAAGCCGCCCCCCGCACCCCGGTTCTGGACGGGCATGAGGCTCACCCCGCCGTTCGGCTGGGTGACGTACACCTCTGCCCGCCGCAGCGGTGGGACCAGGGCGCCGCAGAGCGTCATGGCCGAGCGCTCGCCCTTGGCGATGAGGCGCGGGAAGTCCCGGAGCTCCGCCTTGCGGTCCACCAGCAGCAGGACGAGCGCCGCGCGCTTGCCGAGGACGGACACTCCCACGCCGAAGTGTGAGGCGCGCTCGCTGTTGAAGTCGTCGCGATCGAGGAAGGTCTCGATAGCATGCCGTGGCACCCACGCCCGGATGACCAGCGCGCGCGGCGAGGGGTCCGCCGCGCCCGCGTCACTGACGGCGGAGGTGAGGGTGAAGAGGCCCGGCGCACCGGTGGTGTAGTCGGTGAGGGCCTCGTGTGCTAGCCGCCGCGCGGCGGTGGTCAGCTTCGGGTCTTCCACCGGGGCGCGCCGTCCCACGCGCTCGAATTCGCGGCTGACGTGCTGAGCGGCGCTGCGTTCCATTTCGGCCGACGCCGACGGAGCGGCGGCCATGACGGTGATGAGCGCCAACAAGGCCATCATCGGCGCGCCACCTGGAACGTGAAGGAGAGGGACTTCACCGTGTCCGGGCCGAGCCGCGCGTTGAGCTGCTCGCAGAGCGAGGCCGCTTCGGACTCCAGCGACTGGGCCCACTGGGCGCCCGTCACCGCCACCACCAGGGTGGTTCCGTTCAGGGCCTGAGGGGTGGTGTGGCGCGCGAGGTGTGGACCAACCACCGCCTCCCACACGGGCGCCAGCGCGTGGCCCTTTCCCGACTCTCCCGCCAGCCGTGCCAGGACGCGGGGAAGGAGACTTTCCAGGGACTTGGGTTCACTGCGAGCCATCAGGAGGCGATCATCGATCTGTTAACCCTGAAAGCCAACCATCCCGTGCGGAGGAGGGGCGCACGGCGGGCGGACCGGCTATGATGGGGCTCGAAGTGCGGCGGCCGGCGCCGCGTACCGTCGCGCAGCGCGCGTCCTGCCTGTAAGGTCGCGGACGGTCCCCCCGGAGCCGCATCCGTATGAATCACCCCCCCCGTCCCCTCGTGCTGGCTTGCCTGGCCTGTGTCCTGCTGTACCTGAACGGCTGCGGCGGCATGGACATGGGACCTGACAGCCCCGTGGGTCCGATCCCCCAGGGGACTTACTGTTCCGTCGATCAGGACTGCCCCAACCCCTCGCTCTTCTTCTGTGACTCGGCCACCTCGCGCTGCGAGCCCGCCTGCCTGACGCGCGAGGATTGCGGCGTGGCGCGGCGGGGCACTCATGCGCTGGCCGCGTGTGACGAGGTAGGCGGCGCCGGCTGCCAATGCGACATGAACCGGTGCGTGCCCGTTGTCTGTGCCGCCGACACGGACTGTGACTCAGGCACGGTGTGCCGAGACGGCGCGTGTGGCTCGCCGCCGTCCGAAACCCGCGCTGTCGCCTGCGAGGTGACGCCGGACGTCGTCGTGGGCACCCCTGGCATGACGGTGGACTTCCGCGTGTGGGTGCGCGAATCGACGGGCGCTCCGTTGGTGTTGCGTGACGGCGTGGCATGGGAGGTGTTGTCTCCCTCCGTGGTCGGAGGCGGGGACGGCCACCAGGCCTCTGTCGTGTTGGGCAAGCCCGCCTCGGAGCACCCGGCGCTGGCGGTCCGAGTGGGCAACGTCTCCTGCCATGCGCGCGTCACCGTGCTGCCCGCCGAAGTGGCCCCGGGTGGGGTGCGCGTGCTGGTGGTGGACGCGCTGACCGGGCGCCCGGTGCCGCTGGCCGTCGTCGCGGTGTCCGCCGATGACGGCGGCCTGGGGGCGACCATGGTGACGAACGCCGACGGAGCCGCATGGGTGCCCGCGGAAGGTGAGGTGGCGCTCTCCGCCTTCCACTCCGACTACGGCTACCTGACGCTGGCGCGCCACGACGCGAGCCAGTTCCGCGACGTGCGGATGGCCCTGCGCCGCAACCCCTTGGACCGCTTCGGCGGCGTGAAGGGCCCATTCCCCACGTTGACGGAGACCTTCTCGACGGCGGTCTCGCTGCGCGTGGGGCTGATGGGGTTGTCCGTGCCGGGGCTCCCCTCCGACCTGGCTCCCGAGTCCTTCCTGGGCCCGGAGCACGAGGTGGCGCTCCCCTTGGGCACCGGCCAGGACCGCCTGTCGCTGCCGTCGGGCAGCGCACTGTGGTTGACGGGCAGCACGGCTCCAGACGTCGCGGCCCCGGGCGTGGCGGGTGTGTGTGACGGCTCGCTACCGGGCGTGCTGGATGCGGAGCTGGCCATTCGCACGGGCGCCTGTGGGACGCGGACGGCCTGGGCGCTGACGGGCGCGCTCCCCCTGAAGGAACTCCCCCTCAACCTCCTGGCGCCGGGGACGGATCCGCTGCTGCAACTGGGGCAGCTGTTGCCCGGCTCGACGCGCTTCTTCTCGGCGCTGTCACGTGACGCCCGCTTCACCCTGGCGCCCACGCCCGGCATCCTCACCGGCGAGCCGGACACCCGCGCGGCGGAGTACGCGCAGGCGCTGCCTTTCGAGCGGGAAATGCCGGGCGTACGGCTGTCGTTCCCCTTCGCCGTGCGTGTGCCGCCGCTGCCTCAGTACCGGGGCGCGCACCTGGACCGCGCCTACGTGCTGGCCACCGTGGCGGTCCCCGGCCGGGGCATGGTTCCGCTGGGGCTGGGCGCCGCGGCCAACGCGGCGCCGGCCGATCCGAACACGGACGCCGATGCGCGGCTGGGCCGGCCCGGGCTGGTGCCCGTGCGCATGGCGCCCACGCACCGGGGCCTGGAGGGACTGCCGTACCGGCTGGTGGTGTCCGCCACGTCAGGGAATCAGGCCGAGGACGGCACGGTGGCGACCAGCACGCTCGTGGCGAGCCTGCCCAGGCCGGAGTTCGACCCGGACGGCGTGCAGCCCGTGGACGCGGGGCTGAGCTTCCTCTCCCTTCCGGAGTCCGTTCGCTACAACTTCGACGGGAACCCCCGCGGCGAGCTCGTCGGCCGCGAGTTCCAGGCCCAGGTGGACGGACGGGCCAGCGTGGTGCGCGCCGAGTTCACCAACCGCGCCGGCCGCCGCTGGACGGTGTTGATGGACCCGGACGATGCCGACGACGGCGTCGTCGTTCCCCAGCCGCCGCTGGGGTTCGAGGACCGCACCTTCGACGGCGTGTTGCAGGAAACGCGGGCGAAGCTCCAGGTGGAGGCGCTGCGCGTGCGGGGCCTGGACCGGCGCGTGGGGCTGGGCCCGTCCCGCCTGGTGGCCCCGGAGGGCCTGGGCGCGGAGCGGCTCGCGGACCTGACGGATGCCGTCGCCACGCTGAGCCTGGGCCGGCCGGAGGTGACGTGGCGCCATCCGGAGGCGGAAGGGCAGCGGCTGGCCCGAGGCAGCGCGGTGCGGGTGAGCGTCTCCGGCTTCCGGCTGGGCACGGGTTCTGGCGGCGAAGGCCAGGTGCGCGTCAGCATGCGGGGCGGCTCGGGTTGCAACGACCAGGCGCTGTTTGCCTCCGCCCCCATCGCACCGGGACGCGGCGAGGTGGAGCTGCAGCTCCCGTCGACGTGCTCGGGGCTGGGCGTGTTGCTGGTGGCCACCCTGGTGGACCTGGAGGGTGACCCCCTGCGTCCGCTCGTCACCGCGACCCGGAAGGTCGACATTCCCTGAGGCCCGAGTGCGGGAACACCCATCTGGGTTTTCGTGCGCTGGCTCGCTTTCTTGATTTGCCGGGTGGTAGCGTTGTCGTCCCGGGAGGCATGGTGCAGAAGGAGACGGTCGTCACGGTCATCTCGAAGATCTCCGACCGGCCGGTCAACCTCGACGCGGCGCTGGTGGTGATCTACGGCTTGGACCTGGGGCGCAAGTTCGACCTCACGTCCGAGGAGACGCTCATCGGGCGCTCGTCCAAGGCGGACATCCAGATCGACCAGGAGTCGGTCAGCCGCAACCACGCGAGCATCACCAATTCGCGCGAGGGCGTGCGCATCCGCGACCTGGGCTCCACCAACGGCACGTTCGTCAACGACGAGCTGGCGGAGGGGGTGCGCGAGCTGCGCAACGGCGACCTCGTGAAGATTGGCCGCACCATCTTCAAGTACATCGCCGGCGGCAACATCGAGGCCGCGTACCACGACGAAATCTATCGTCTGACCACGATGGACGGCCTCACGCAGATCTACAACCGGCGCTACTTCGACGAGCAACTGGACCGGGAGATTTCGCGGAGCCGCCGCTACGAGCGGATGCTGTCGCTGGTGCTGCTGGACATCGACCACTTCAAGGCCGTGAATGACAAGTACGGGCACCTGGCGGGGGACTCGGTGCTCAAGCAGCTCGCATCCACGGTGCGCACGAAGATCCGCCGTGAGGACGTGTTCGCGCGTTACGGCGGCGAGGAGTTCGCCATCCTGCTGCCGGAGGTGTCGCTGTCCGGCACGCGTCAGCTCGCGGAGAAGGTGCGCCGGCTGGTGGAGAAGCAGCGCTTCGAGTTCGACCGGCAGGTGATTCCCGTCACGGTGTCCGTGGGCCTCGCGGTGTTGGAGCCGCACCACCGCGAGCCGGGGGAGCTGGTGCGCGATGCCGACGAGAAGCTCTTCGATGCGAAGACGTCCGGCCGCAACCGCGTGGTGGGCTGAGTCTCCAGCCCACCCCGTGCCTGTCCAGGCGCTTCCGCTTCAGCCCGCGAAGACGGAGCGGCGCTCGCGCAGCAGCGACTGGAGCATGCTCTGGATGGCCTCACGGGTGCGCTCGGTGAGGTGCTGGACCTCGCCCAGGTCGTCCGCCGCCTCGGGCGCGAGGTCCTCGACGCCAATGGGTTCGCCGAAACGGATGCTCCACTTGGCCGGCAGGGGCAGGGGGCCCAGCGGCGTGAGGGGCACGTAGGGCAGTCCCAGGAAGGAGGCAGGGATGCGGCCCAGCAGCGGTGACGTCTCCTCCGCGCCGACGATGGCCACCGGGACGATGGGCGCGCCGGTGCGTAGCGCCAGCTTCACGAAGCCGCCGCGGCCGAAGCGCTTCAGCCGGTAACGCTCACCGAAAGGCTTGCTGAGTGCCTGGTAGCCCTCGGGGAAGACGACCAGCGGACGATGCTCGTCCAGGAGCCGCAGCGCGTTCTCCGGGCAGGCCCGCACGGCGCCGAGCCGGTTGAAGAGGGTGCCCACCATCGGCGCGTGGAAGATCTGGTCCTCCACCAGCCAGCGGGGCTCGCGCAGGTCCGGGCGCTCACGCGTGAGGGCCATGGACATGACGAGCCCATCGTAGGGCAGGGCGCCCGAATGGTTGGCCACCAGGATTGCCGCGCCCGGGGGCACGTGGTCCACGCCCTGCACTGACACGCGCCAGTACTGCGAATAGAGGAACTCGAGCACGGGCTCCAGCCGCTCGACGAGCGACGGATCCTTGCCGTACTCGTCCAGGTTCGCGCCACCGCCAGTGCCCAGGCCGGCGCGGAGCATGTCCTTCAGGCCGCCCATCGCGAGCAGCGCCCGGGCCAGACTCTCGCTCGCCAGGGCCTGCCCGGCGATGTCGCGCGCCAGGGACAGGGCCGCCACGGCGCGCTCCGCCAGGGGACGGATGCCGTCGGGCTCGCCCCGTCCGGACTCCGGAGAGAAGGACTCCCGATAGGACGACTCACCCGCGTTCGTGGCGGGCGGAGGCACCAGCGACAGCGGGCCCCTGCGGCTGGGAGGGAGCTCGTCGCGTGTTGCATCCGGGAGCTCTACTTCCGGCTCCACCGCGGACGTGTCCGCTTCTTCCGTCACCACGACGCGGACCGGCGTCTCCCGCTCCCACCGGGTGACGGCCGGAGCATCCGGTGTGGCGTGGAGCGCGCGCACCTTGTCGATGGCGGCCCGTGCGGCGCTGTCCGCGACCTGCGCGGCCACGGCGGCGGCGAGCTCCTGCTCTTGTTCCAGAGTCTGGGCAGGAGCGCCCCGCTCCAGCGCTTCCTCCACCGCGGCTTCGGCCAGCTCGGTCGCAAACTCGGTGGCCATGAGCCGCTCGACCTCGGCGTCGGGACCGGCCTCCGCGCCCAGCGCCGCGTCCACCGCGGCGGTGGCGGTGGCTTCGGCCACGTCGGCGGCCAGGGCTTCCGCCAAGGCAAGGTCCACGTCGCGCTGCTTCGGCGTGGGGGCACCGGCATCGTTCACCGGGCCGGGGGCTTGTGAATCCAGCGTGAGCGGCGTGGACACCGCGGGCTCGCGCAGGGGAAGCACGGCGTCGTCCGCGTCGTGGGCAGAAGCCTGCGGCGTCCGCTCCTGCTGGGACGGGGCGGGTTCGCGCGGCGAAAGCGCGGCGTCCGCTGCCCCGTGCACGGGGGGCCGCTGGGCTTGGGGCCCAGGGGCATTCGTAGGCTGTACGCGGCCCTGCGGAGTCGCGGCGTCCGCTGCCTCAGTCCTTTCGGCCTGCGGCGCGGGGGCATGCGTCCCCGATGCCTGCGCCGGAGGCCGGGCATCCGTGGCGGCGCCCTTCATGCCTCCGGCCGCCTTGCCTCCCTTGGCCTTCCCGGACGTCTTCTTGCCCTCATGCTTGCGCGACTTCGCGGCAGCCGCCTTGCCACCGCCCTTCGCGGACGCCGTCCCGCCAGGCCCCGGCTTCTTCTTCGTCTCCGCGGCGGCGGCCTTTTCCTCGCCACCCGGCGTGGAGGATTCGGTGGGGCGCGACGCGGCGCCGCGCTTGAAGGGATCGTTCCCAAGGACACCCTTGGCCATGACTAGCTCCTCTTCAGCGCCGCAGCGGCGTCTCTGACATGGTGGAGGGGGATGAAACCGAGTGCGGACTCGGCGCGTTCGCCATCCGCGACCCATGAGTAATGGATGTAGTCGAGCAGGGCCACGGGCAACGTGCCCGCGCCCACGGCGTCCAACGTATGCAGGCCGGCCCGGAACAAGGGCCCTGGCAGAGGGAGCGGCCGCGCGCCCGCCTGCTGAATGAGGCCGGAGATCGGCATCACCCCGCGGCCCACGATGTTGAACTCGCCGGACGCGTCCGCGCGCAGGGCCAGGTGCAAGGCACGGGCGGCGTCGTCTTCGTGCAGCCCCTGCCAGAGCGGATCGAAGCCCATCAGCGTGGGCACCACGGGATTCTTCAAGAAGCGCGTGGCCGGGTTGTCCACCGAGGGCCCGAGTACCGGCGCGAAGCGCAGCACGAGCACGCGCATGTCCGGATGCCGCTCCCGGAAGGCGCGCACCTGGCCTTCCACCTCCACCTTGTCGGTGACGAAGCGACTGTGCGGGCAACCCTGGAGCGCCGAGTCCTCGCGCAGCATCGCGGGGTTGTTCCCGCGCGCGCCGTAGACGGCCGTCAGGGAGGGCACCACCAGCCGGGGCAGCCGCGAGCGGCCCGCCGCCGTCAGCACGTTCATCGTGCCGATGACTTCCAGCTCGTGCGCCAGGGAGCCGTTGCGGATGGGACCGAACAGGAACGCCAGGTGATAGAGCGCGTCCACGGGGCGCTCGGTGAGCGCGTCGGTGAGCTCGCTCTCGGCATCGTACCGGGTGAGGTCCACGCGGTGGAACTCCACCTTGTCGCCCTCCGGGCGGACGACGTCGAGCACGAGGATGCTCTCCACGTCGGGATCCCTGTCCAGCCGAGACAGCAGGAGCCGCCCATAGTCGCCGCTCGCGCCCGTTACCGCGATGCGCAGCCGTCCCTTGCCTGGTCGTGACACGTCCATACGCGGTGTCGCGTGTTAGCCCAGCCGCCTGGGATTGTCAGCCGCCACCCATGCTGTGTTGCTGGACAACGTCGCCTGGGTGGCGGAGGGTGTCCGGCCGCCATGTCCCGGATTGCCCGTCTCAGCGACGTCCTCATCAACAAGATTGCCGCCGGCGAAGTCGTGGAGCGCCCCGCCTCCGTCGTGAAGGAGCTGGTGGAAAACGCCATCGACGCCGGTGCCGGCACGATCCGCGTCGAGCTGGACGGGGGAGGCGTGGACCGCATCATCGTGTCGGATGATGGGCACGGCATGGGGCGCTCGGACGCCGTGGCCTGCCTGGAGCGCCACGCCACCAGCAAGCTGCGCGAGCTGGACGACCTGTTCCACATCGACTCCATGGGGTTCCGGGGCGAGGCCATTCCCGCTATCGCATCCGTTTCCCGGTTCACACTTCACTCCGCGGCTACGAACTCCGAGGTGGGCACGCGGGTGTCGGTGGAAGGCGGTGGGCCACCGCTGGTGGAGGACGCGCCGCCGCGCACGGGCACGGTCATCACCGTGGAGGACCTGTTCTTCAACGTGCCCGCGCGCCGCAAGTTCCTGCGCCGGGGCGACACGGAGCTGAAGCACGCGGAAGAGGCCGTGGTGCGCCTGGCCCTGGCGTACCCGGAGGTGGGCTTCTTCGCCTCGCACGAGGGCGGCGCGCTCTTCTCCAGCGCGGCCTGCCCGGATGACCCGCGCGAGCGAATCGCCGCGGCGCTGGGCTCCACGTCGCATCCGCACCTGTTCCCCGTGGAGGAGCGCCGGCTGGGCGTGGCCGTCACGGGGTATGCCGCCTCGCCCGAGTTCACCTTCAACAACGCGCGCGGCCTCTACACCTTCGTCAACCGCCGCTACATCCGGGACCGCGGCCTCATTGGCACCATCCAGCGCGCGTACCAGGACTTCCTCGCCGCCGGGCGCCAGCCCGTGGTGGTGCTGCACATCGACGTGGACCCGCGCGCGGTGGACGTCAACGTGCACCCGCAGAAGCAGGAGGTCCGCTTCGCCGACGCCCGGGGTGTCCAGGAGGCGGTGACGGCCGCGCTCAGCCGCATGCTGCGCGCCGCGCCGTGGCTGGGCTCGGGCGTGGAGGGCGCCGCGCCCCAGGCCGGCCAGCCCATGGACGCCGCGCACTACGCGCACGCCGTGGAGCGCTTCCTCACCCGCGCCCAGGAAGCCGCATGGGGCGGCCCGCTGCCCACCGCCATGGATGCACCGGGCCCTGGCCCTGGGGCCCCGTCCCTGGGGACGCTGGGGCAGGGGGCTCGGCCGGGAGCGCTGCCCTTCGCCGCCGCGGTGGGGCAGGCCCCCGCCTTCGGTCAGGCGCAGCCCCAGCTCAACGAGGCACCTCCGCCGGGCTACTTCGGCGCGCTGCGGCCCCTGGGCATGCTGGGGGGCCGCTTCCATGTCTGCGAGGGACCGGGTGGCACGCTGGTGGTGATGGATCCACACGCAGCGCTGGAGCGCGCGCGCCTGACGGGCTACCTGCGCGCGTTGGAGGCCGGCAAGCCGCCTCCGGCACCCACGCTTTTCGGTACCACGCTGGAGTTGCCCGTCGCGGCGGCCAAGGCCCTGGTGGAGGGCAGGGAAGCCCTGTCCCGCCTGGGCTTCGACGTGGAGCCGTTCGGCGGCACCACTGTGGCGTTGAAGACAGTGCCGCCGGGACTTGAAGGGGCGGACGCGCGTTCGCTGCTGGAGGCCCTGGCGCGGGCGCTGCCGCCGAAGAGCGCGACGCTGGACACGGTGTCGCTGGCGGAGGCGGTGCGGGTGATGGCGTGCCACGCCGCGAAGCAGGCCGGCGCCGTGCCGCTCTCCGACGCGCAGTTCCGCGCGCTGCTCGGGGAGTTGGACCGGGCCGACTTCCACCCCACGTGCAGCCACGGCACGGTGGTGGTGCTGGAGATGCCCTTGCTGGAGCTGGAGCGGCGCGCCCGCTGAGTGCCCCGAAAATTGACGGGGGGGGACCCCCTGTTACCGTGCGCCACACGCTTGTAGCACCCAGGCCAACCTCCGCAGCGCACAGGAGCGGGCACATGCACGGTGTGATCACCCTGCGGGACGTGGTGGCGAATCTCGGCGTGGTGCTGCGCGAGTTCGGCGCCGGATGCGTGGTGCGCTGCTTCGTCGCATCACTTCGCCGCCGGCGGACCACCTTCCTGGAAATCGCGCTGAGCCCCAAGCGCCCCTGACGCCAAAGCCGCCATTGATGCTCCGTCGCCTTCTTCCGCTCACACTGCTGCTTTCCGCTCCCGCCGCCGCTCAGGATTACGCATACGGTGATGAGGATGTGTCCACCTCGCTGGATGGGGTGGGCCGCATCACCATCCAGGGCGGCTGGCGCATCACCCCCAACAAGACGCTCTACGACGGCTGGTACTCGCGCTCCGCCAACCAGGCACTGCCGCGTGCCCGGGAAGTGGCGGGCGGGCCCACGGTGGTGGCGTCCTTCGCCTACGCCATCTCCGACCTGCTGGAGGTGGGCATCGACCTGTTCGGCACGCAGAGTCGCCTGTACCTCAACGAGCCGGGCGCCGACGGCGGGCCGCCGCAGGCCCGGCAGGTGGACGTGCTGGGCTACGGGGCGCTCATCGGCCTGCGCTTCCAGACGGTGATTCCGCAGCTGGGCCCTCATGGGCTCGTGCCCTTCGCGGGCTTGCTGACGGGGCCCACGCTCGCTTCGTCGGAGCGCAAGGGGGAGGAGCTCCAGGAAACCACCACCCAGACGTGGATGGGCAACGTGGGCGCCACGTTGCGCCTGACGCCGCGTTGGGGCATCACTGCCGACTACCGGCTCGCGTTCCTCCGAGGTCCCGTGGGGCCGTCCACGGCGCGCGTCGGTTCGTTCAGCCTGGGCGGGAGCTGGCTCTCGCTGGGCGTGACGTACAGCTTTCCAGCAGAGCCATCACGGCCGCTCCCTGGGAGCCTGTAAGTCCGCAGGGGAAGCAGGCGAGCCGGGCGCTGTTGCCCTTCTTCGGGAAATGCATTGGCTAAGCAGCGCTGTTCCGCTGCGGAAATTATCGACGCATGACCGGGAGAACTCCTTACGATGCGTGAATCGGCCGAATTCATTTCCGGGCCTAGGAAGATGTCCATGCCAGACCAGCCGAAAACGGATGTGGAAAAGGAGCTCACGGATCTGCGCCGTGAGATTGTCGAGGCACGCAACCTCGTCATCAAGAGCGACAACCTGCTCAAGAACCTCCATGCGGAGGTGAAGGCGGTTGGCAAACGCCACGAAGATTTCCAGAAGCGCCAGTGGCTGTCGTCCGCGGTGGCCTACGTGCTGTTCGCGGTCATCTGCGTGGGCGCCGCGCTGATGATCACCAGCGCGCGCAGCACCAGCGCCACCAACGAGAAGGAGCGCCTGGAGAAGACGGTCGCCGACCTCACCGGCCAACTGGAGAAGCAGCGCGCGGACACCGCGGCACACCAGTCGGTCCAGCAGGAGGCGAACAAGGTCTACAAGATGATGACCAGCCTGCCCGGTGACGAGCGCCTCAAGGGCATCGACGCGCTGGTGAAACTGGACACGTCGCGGTTGAGCAACCTGGAGCGCCAGGCCCTCAATGACCGCGCCGCCGTGCTGCGCCGGGAGACGGGCGACGCCGCGTTCGAGCAGGGCAAGATCGCCTTCCGCAAGAACGAGATGGCCAGCGTCATCTCCAACATGGAGCGGTTCCTGGCCATGAACCCGCCGCAGGACCAGGCGCTGGACGCGTCCTTCTTCCTGGGCACGGCCTACAACAACACCCGCAACCACGAGAAGGCGGTGCCGCTGCTCGCCCGCTTCGTGGACGGGGACCGCAAGTCGAAGACGCGGGACTACGCCATGTTGATGCTGGCGCACTCCTACCAGGAGGTCGGCCAGTACGATAAGGCGCTGGAAGTCGCCCGTGACGCGGCTGGCGCCTACCTCAACAGCCCGTACCAGTCGCAGTTCCGGGGCCGCATCGCCGCGGTGAAGCGCCTGATGAACCCGGAGAGCGCGGCGCCCGCGGCTCCGGCCCAGGCGACCAGCCAGCCCGGCCAGTAGCCGCCCGTGGGGTCCGGAACCCCACCTACCGGAAGCATTGCTACACGGAAGCGTTGCCACACGGGGTCCACGGTCATAAGACGTGGGCCCCGTGTCCGCTCCCGACCCCCGGAAAGATCCCCGCTACCGCCGCTTTCGTGGTGCCGCGTATGGGATTTACATCCTCGTCACCACGCTGTTCTCGTTGTGGCTCATCTGGAGTGTCGGCCGCTCTGTCCTGGCCATGACGCCGGAGAAGCTGCCTCCCGCCCCCGTGGCGCTCACGTTCCGCGAGTGCCTGGATGGCGCGCGCGCCTTGTGGACGGATCTGGAGAGCGGGCGCGAGAAGCTGGTGAACGTGTCTCCCGCCAAGAGCGTCGACCAGGAATGGATGCGCTTCCGCACCGAGTGGCTGCAGAAGCTCCGCGTCCGTGAGGCCGAATGCGCGCTCGACTCGCGGGAGCGGGCCCCCCTGCGCGAGGTGTTCCGCCGCCTGATGCGCGTGCAGGACCTCTACGCCATCCACGCGGTGCAGTACGCGGGAGAGGTGGGCGGCGAGGTGGATGCGCTGCACGAAGCCATGAACACCGCGGGCCGCAACCCCGGCGCCGGCCGGCTGCCCTGAGTCAGCGCACCGGCAGCAGGGCGGTGTAGCGGCCCAGGTGGTCCGACACCGTCTGTGACAGCAGCACCGGAGACGGGCGCCCTCCCAGGTCCGCCACCCGGTAGAAGCGCACGGAGGCATAGGGCGAGGGCGCTCCGGCCTCGGTCACCATGCCCCGCACCGTGCGGCCGCGCTGGAGCGGGAAGGTGGCCAGCACCTGCTCGGACGCGTCGTCGCCGGGGAGTACGGTGATGACGCGGCTGACGCGGGGCAGGTTCTCCGTGGGGATGAAGTCCACACGGTAGATGCCCGGATCCAACCCCAGGCGGAACGCGCCCGTGTCGTCGGTGGTGCCCAGGGACTCACTGCCCGCCGGTGGACGCGGCCAGCCGGGCACCTGTCCCACCGGATCCGCCAGCACCCTCACGCCCAGCGCCGGTGAGGTGTTGTCCGTCTGGAGAATCGTCCCCCGGATGATGCGCCGGTCCGGACACACGACGTCCGGCAGCACCGCGCCGGTGCGAGGCACCTCCACCGACTGCACCGTCAGGCCCGCGGTGGAGCCTGACGGCGGCACCACCACCAGCGACAGGTTGCCGCCCGGCCCCGACGGGAGCGTCTCCACCGTGAAGCGGCCCTCCGAGTCGGTGGTGCCCAGGGGCCCCTGGTACGTGCCGCCGCCGCCCACGGGACCGCGCAGGGACACGGAGGCCTGGACCACGGGCCGGCCGTCCCGTCCCAGGATGCGGCCGGACACCTGGACCGGCTCGCCATAGTCACCCAGCTCCAGCGGCGCGGTGAGCGGCTCGCGGGGATCCACGGTGAACGTCTTTTGCGGAACCCACACGTCGCCTGTCGCCGTCACGCGCACCAGGAGGCTGGTGCGCTGCGAGGCCTCCAGCGGCAGGGCCAGGGAGAAGGCGCCTGAGCCGCGCGCCACCGGCACGCGCTGGGACAGGGGTGTCAGGTCCGCGTCCAGCGCCTGGACCTGCAGCGCGGCGTCCACGAGCTGCGCGCCCTGGCGCACCACCCGGCCTTCCAGCCGGGCCACCTGGTTGGGGGAGGGCAGCACCAGTTGCAGGGGCACGGCGCCGCCGGGCGACACGGTGGCTTCGCCTCGCACCGGTGGCAGCCCCAGGTCCTCCGGCTCCAACGTCACCGTGTACGTCCCGGTCCCCACGGGCAGCACCCAGGCGCCGTTGAGAGGGACCAGGTCGGCCGTGAAGAGGCGCGCCACACCCGGCAGCAGCGCGCTCTCCCCGCGGGCGGTGAGGTG
The DNA here is from genome assembly GCF_006547365.1 of Myxococcus sp. AB056. Lineage (NCBI taxonomy): Bacteria > Pseudomonadati > Myxococcota > Myxococcia > Myxococcales > Myxococcaceae > Myxococcus > Myxococcus sp. AB056. The sequence goes on from NZ_VHLB01000021.1 coordinate 60,181, forward strand.
GAGCGGCTCGTTGTAGGGACGCGGGGCGCTGCCACCAGGGCTCGTGGCGCGCACGGTGCTTCCCTGGACGGTGGCGGGCCCGAACAGCGCCAGGTTCAGCTCCGGCCGGATGGCGTCGACCTGGAAGTCCTGCGCGTGCAGGCCGTCATGGGGGTTGGGCGTCACCTCCACCACGATGTCGCGGCCCGGGTCGCCGCAGCCGTCCGGGAAGCACACCTCGTTGATGGCACAGTCGCTGTCCGCGCGGCACACCAACTGGCTGGGGTCGGGCGCTTCCTCCAGCAGCACGCAGCCGGCGCTGGGCAGGCCCGACAGCAGGACCGTCCACGCGAGTCGCCGCACCCGCCTCACCGGCAGTCTCCCTGGACGGTGTTGACCACCCATGAATAGGTGACGACGAAGCCCGGGTTGTTGATGGTGGTGCCATCCGGCAGCTGCACCGGCCGGGGCCGCACCACACGGTCCACCAGCTCCGCGTCGGTCACCAGCGCCTCCACCAGGTGGGGGCCGGGCGTGCTCAGCGGGTTGTTGGCGGACGCGAGGCTGATGAGCAGCGTGCCCCGGTCCGTGCGCCGGGGTTCGCGGGTGCTGGCCAACTCGTACTGACGGTAGGGGCCGCGCGGGTCCTGCGGGTTGTAGTCCACGTACCAGTGCACGACGATGCGGTCGTCCACGTCCGGGTCCTCGACGGCCACCTCGAAGGTGAGGTCGCAGCCGTCCGCGCCGAAGTCCGAGATGAAGCGCTGCTGGGGGGCCACCAGGCTGTCGATGATGCGCGGCGGCCGGTTCATGAACTCCGGCACGGCGTCCAGCAGCGTGTCGTCCTGGGGGATGAGGCAGCCGGACGCGGCGCAGCCCGCGGCCATCAGCAGCCACAGCTCTCGTCTCCAGGAGTATCGCCGCGTCGTCGCTTCCATCGTTCGGACGGGCTGCTCTCCTAGAGCAGCTCGTCTCCCTCCTCGGGTGGCAGGGGCCGCCCTGACTTCTCCGCTTCCAGCTTCTCCAGATGCCGGAAGATGGTGCGCGGGTCCACTCCCAGGTCCTTGGCCGTCTTGGTGCGGTTCCCGTTGTTCCGGGCGAGCACCTCGTTGATGTAACGCTTCTGGAACTCTTCCTTGGCCTGGAGCAGCGGCATGATGGGCTCCAGGTTCTCCGGCTTCAGGTCCAGGTCATCCGGCCCCAGGAGCGGCTTGTCCGCGAGCACCACCGCCTTCTTGAGCCGGTTCTCCAGCTCGCGGATGTTGCCCGGCCAGCCGTACTTGCGCATGGACACGGTGGCGGAGGGGGTGAAGCCGCGGGCCTTGGAGCTGAACTCGCGGGCGTACTTCTGGAGGAAGAAGCGGCCCAGCACCACCACGTCCTCGCCGCGCTCGCGCAGGGGCGGCAGCTTCAGCGTGACGACGTTGAGGCGGTAGTAGAGGTCCTCGCGGAAGGTGTTCTTCTTCACCTCGTCCTCGAGCACCTTGTTGGTGGCCGCCACCACGCGGATGTCCACCGGCTCGCCGCGGTTGTCGCCGACCTTGTAGACGATCTTCTCCTGGAGCGCGCGCAAGAGCTTCACCTGGAGCTGCAACGGCATCTCCCCGATTTCGTCCAGGAAGAGCGTGCCGCCAATGGCCGCCTGGAACTTGCCGGCCTTGGTGGCCACCGCGCCAGTGAAGGCGCCCTTCACGTGGCCGAACAGCTCGCTCTCCAGCAGGTTCTCCGGAATCGCGCCGCAGTTGATGGTGATGAAGGGGCCCTTCGCGCGCGTCGAGCGGCGGTGGATTTCCCGCGCGATGAGCTCCTTGCCGGTGCCCGTCTCACCGGTGATGAGCACGGAGATGTCCGTGGGCGCGATCTTGTCGATGCGCTTGTACACGTCCCGCATGCCCTGGCACGCGCCGACGATGTCGCCATAGCGCTGGTCCTCCAGCTTGCGGCGCAGCTCGGTGTTGTCGAGCTTGAGGTCGCTCACCAGCATCGCGTTCTGGAGGATGAGCGACGCCTGCGCCGCGAAGATGGTGAGCATGTCCGCGCTCTTGGGCTCGAACCGGTTCACCAGCCGGTCATTGCCCACGTAGAGGACGCCGAAGAGGTCGCCCTTCTGCATCAGCGGCACGCACATGACGGAGTGGACGCGCAGGTTCACCACCGACTCGCTCTTGTTGAACTCCGGCGAGTCCAGCGCGTCCGCGACGATGAGCGCCTTCTGCTCCTTCACCACCTTGGCGATGATGGAGTCGGAGATCTTGTCCTTCTCCACCGCGTCCTCGATGTTCTCCCGGGACACGTTGCGCGCCACCTTCACGCGCGGGTCCCCGTTCTCCATCAGGATGAGGAAGCCCTTGTCGGCGCGTGTCACCTCGATGGCCTCGTCCATCAGGCCCTCCAGGAGGCGCTCCAAGTCGTAGAGCCCCAGCAGCCGCTCGCTGAACGCCGTGAGCCGGCGCAGCAGCAGCAGCTCGCGGCCGGGGACACCGGGCAGCTCCGAGGTGTGCGAGTCGGGGTTGGACGTGTGAATCAGCTCGCGCGGAGGGGACGCGGGGAGCGGCGGTGCACGGGGCGCGTCGTCCCGGGCGAAGATCAGCTCGGTGTGGCCCACGCGGACCACGTCGCCGGTGGAGAGCGCATGGGCGTCACGCTTCTTGCCGTTGACGTGAAAGGTGGCGCCCAGGCTGCCCACCTCGTAGCGCGTGCCGTCGAAGGTGACGTGCAGGGCGCTGGCGGGCACGGAGGTGTCCTCCAGCGGGATGTCGTTGTCCGGGCCCCGGCCAATGCTGGTGAGGCGCTTGTGCAGGGAGACTGCGCGGACCTTGCCATCGGGGGTGCGGACGGTGAGGCTGGCCATGGCTTCACGTACCTGGAGGGAGTCTCCGTCAGAAGGAGAGCGTGAGACCGGCGCCGAGTCCGCCGGAGGTCGGGTAGATGCCCACGCGCGTGTACGTCTTCGGTGCCGTCGCGCGGGCGGAAGTGGAGCGAGGGAGCGGCTCCGCGGGTTGTTCGGCGCGAGGCTCCACCGTGCTGCGGACCACCTGGTCCTCGTGGTGGAACAGCGCGTCCACCACGCCCACGGCGTAGACGGCGTAGAAGCCCGCGGCCGACGACAGCTTGAGCAACTGCCACGCGTCGCGCTGCCTGGCCCGGTTGGTGGGGATGTAGCGGACGGTGACGGAGGCCCGGCCGTCCGGGTCCAGCACGTTGTCCAGGTCGATGGTGCGCTCTTCGAAGAGCCCTTCGTAGGCGAAGAAGGAGATGATGCTCGTCACCGCCAGCACACCTTCGGTGGCGGCGAAGACGATGCCCAGACTGGTGCGGCCCTGCTGGAACTGGCCGGCGCCGAAGGGGACGAAGTTGACCAGGAAGTTGCGCTTCTCCACCGTGCGCACCGTCACCTGGGACGCCAGCTCCTCGGCGCGGCGGCGCTGCACCTCGGCTTCCAGGCGCTCGCGCTCGCGGCGCTCGGCCTCTGCCTTCTCGCGCTCCTGACGCAGCCGCCGCTCCTGGCGCAGGAAGTCCAGCTCCGTGTCCATGTCCTCCTTGAGCGTGTCGAAGAAGGCCACCGCGGGCGGCGGGACGACGAAGGGGTCCAGGCTGAAGTCCGGATCCAACCGGAGCAGCGCGCGCAGGTGGCGGCGGGCGTCGTCGGTGCGGCCCAGGTTGAAGGCCGCCAGGCCCGCGAGCTTGTGCAGCTCCGCCAGGTCGTCCTCGTCCAGGCCGCCCCGGTCGATGCGCGACGCCGCGCGGTCCATCACCTCCGCGTACTTGCCGTACTCGAAGCTGGCGCGCAGCGCGGCGACCTCCGGGTCACCGGCGTCCTGGGCGAACGTGGCGCCCGGAGCGAGCAGCATCATCGCCGTGAGCAAGAGCGGGAGGCAGCGGCTCATTCTGGGCGGAGGCTCCCGCGCAGGGTGGTGGGTTCGCCCGGACGCAGATGCACCACCCGGCGCTCCGGCACGTAGCCCGGGTGGGAGACCTCCACCACCACGGTGTGCTGGAAGCCCGCGGGGCCTCGCGGAGAGCGGACCTCGAAGGGCGTCTTCACGCTGTCCTCCGCGGAGCGGAACTCGTCGCCCACGCGCACCAGCGCGCCCGCGGGCTCGAAGTCGACCGACAGGCGGGACGCCTTGGGCTGGGCGCGCAGGTGGAAGACGTTGTCGCCGTCCGGCTGCACGTCGATGGTGTCCACCACGTCCTCGCAGTAGTCGCAGGAGATGGTGACCGTGTGCCGGCCCGGCGTCACCTCCACGTCATGCTTCTGGAGCGGCTGGGCGCTGGCCGCGCCGTCATCCACGCGGATGCTGCCATAGGGGCGCACCAGGATGGACACAGGCAGCTTGCGCACCAGCGGCTTGCGCGGTGCTTCCTCGTCCTCGCCCGCGGGGCGTGTGCCCATGCTGCGAACGGTGCCGCCCACGGCCGGCGTGCCATCCGTCCGCGGCGACAGGCCTACCGGTGCCGTCGTGCCCTTGCCCGCGCGCGAGGCCGGGCGGGGCGGCTGCGATGTGCCAGGGCCGGGACGCCCGGCGCTCTCCTTCGGGGCCGGGGTGGTGTCGGGAGGCGCGACGGTGGCGAGCGGCTCGGAAGGTGGGGCCGGAGGCAGCGTGGCCGCGACCTGTCCGGGCGTGGTGGCGTCGGGCGGGGTGGGGGCTTCGGCGTCGTTCGCATGGCGAGCCTTCCAGCCGCCCAGTCCCAGCAGTCCGGCGGCGGCCACGCCCACGCCCAGACGGAGCCCCCGGCGGCGCCACGTCTTGATGCGCTGGGCGCGCTGGATGCCCTTGAGGAGCGCCAGCGCTCGCGCGTTGGTGGTGTCCAGCGCCAGCACCTGGTTGAGGCTGGCCAGGGCGCGCGGGGTGCGCTTCTCCGCGAGCTGCCGCTCGCTGCGCTCCAGCAGGGTGGCGACGATGCGCTGACGGGCCAGCTTCCGGTACGACGGCGGGTCCGCGAAGTACGACACCAGCTCCTCGCCCACGCGGGCGAAGCCCAGGCCGGCCAGGTAGTCCGCCAGGGCGTCCCGCAGCCGGGCCGCGTCGGGGTAGCGCCGCTCCGGGTCGCGCTGGAGGCAGATGGCGCAGATGTCCGCCAGCTCGTCCGACAGCGCGGGCACCCGCCGGCGTGCGTCCTCGTAGTCCCCGTCCAGGATGCGCTTGAGCGTGGCGGTGGTGTTGGGCGCGCTGAAGGGCAGCCGTCCCGTCATCGCCGCGTAGAACATGATGCCCACGCTGAAGACGTCCGCCGTGGGGCCCGCCTCCAGGCCTTCGATGATCTCCGGGGCCATGTGGGCCGGCGAGCCCACCAGCGTGCCGGTGACGGTCATCCGCTCCTCGATGTCCATCAGCCGCGCGATGCCGAAGTCCATGAGCTTGAGGACGCCGTCCTCGCGCACCATGACGTTCTCCGGCTTGAGGTCGCGGTGGATGACGCCGGACTCGTGCGCGTGCGCCAGCGCCGCGGCCAGCTCGTGGATGACCATGGCCGCCAGCTCCGGCGGGTCCATGGGCCCCTCGTCCAGGAACGTCTTCAGCGTCTGCCCGCGGATGTACTCGGTGACGATGAACGCGTCCTGGGCGTCCGCGGCGGAGAAGTCGAAGACCTCCAGGATGTTGGGGTGGTGCAGCTTCGCCACCGCGCGGGCCTCGCGGGCCAGCCGCCGGCGGGACTCATCCTTGCCGGCCAGGTGCGGGTGCAGCACCTTCACCGCGACTTCACGGTCCAGGGCGGTGTCGAGCCCTTTGTACACGACGCTCATGCCCCCCGAGCCCAGCTGCTCGAGGATGCGGTAGCGACCGATATGGCGGCCGACGAGCGTCGTCATGGCGGTTTGGCGGTCCCCTCAGTCCCCGAAGCTGATGCCCATGCTCTTGGTGAAGCGCACCAGCTCACCCCCCGGATCCACCCGGCGCTCCTTGCGCGACTCGCTCAAGGGGACCGCGATGATTTCGCCCGCGCGCAGGGCCACCATGTGGTCCCACTGGCCCGCGCTCACCAGGTCCAGCACCTTGCACCCGTAGCGAGTGGCCAGTACCCGGTCCGCCGCGCTGGGGCTGCCCCCGCGCTGGAGGTGGCCCAGCACCGTCACGCGAATCTCCGCCTCGATGTGCCGGGCCAGCAGGTCCGCCAGCACCTTCCCCGAGCCGCCGAGCCGCACCACGCCCCGGCCGGGAATGGCCTCCGCCGTGTCCAGCACGGCCAGCTCTCCGCCCTGGGGGAACGCGCCTTCGGAGATGGCGATGATGGAGAAGCTGCGACGGCGGGTGGAGCGGCGGCGGATCTTCTCCACCACGGACTCCACGCTGTATGGAATCTCCGGGATCAGGATGACGTCCGCGCCCCCGGCGATGCCGCTCTCCAGGGTGAGGAAGCCGGCGTGGCGGCCCATGATCTCCACGACCATCACCCGGTCATGGGCCTCGGCGGTGGAGTGCAGGCGGTCGAGCGCCTCGGTGACGATGAGCCGCGCGGTGTCGAAGCCGAAGGTCTGATCCGTCCCGGACAGGTCGTTGTCGATGGTCTTCGGACAGCCGACCACCTTGAGCCCCTTCTCCACGAGCCGGTGGGCGATGGACAGCGTCCCGTCGCCGCCCACGGCGATGAGCCCGTCCAGGCCCAGCTCCTCGCAGCGGAGCAGGACCTGATCGGACACGTCCCGCTCCACCCAGTGGCCATCCTCACGGGTCGCGTAGCTGAAGGGGTTGGCCTTGTTGGACGTGCCCAGGATGGTGCCGCCCTTGGGGAGGATGCCGCGGGTGTCCTCCTCGGTGAGCGGGTGGGCGAGCCCTGGCTCCACCAGCCCCATGTAGCCGTTCTCGATGCCCACGAACTCGTAGCCGAATTCGTGCGTGCCCCGCTTCACGAGGCCGCGAATGAGTGCGTTGAGGCCGGGGCAGTCGCCACCGCCGGTCAGGACTCCAAGTCTCATGGGACGGGGCATACAGGTCGGACGCGGGTGTCAGAGGGAGGGTGCTTCACCATGACAGAAACGTCGGACCTGATTGTAGGGGGGGCCCCCCGGGGGTGCAACGCGTGAATCACCAGCCAGGGCTGATTCGCGAGTGGAAACGGGCGTTTTCCTCAGTCCCGCTTCAGGCGGCGGCGCGAGGCCACCCGGTCCAGCAGGGCCTGGAGCCGAGGCTCCGGCTTGTCGGGAAGTGCCCTATCTGTCGGTGACTGTAGGGGCATGGCCTTCGCGAGGCCATAGAGCTCGATCAGCCGCTCCTTGAGCAGCTCGCTGTCCGGGCGTTCCTGGACCGCGCGCCGGTAGCAAGCCGCGGCGCCCGCATAGTCGCCCAGCGCGAAGAGGCGCTCGCCTTCCTGGACGGGGGAGGAAGGGCCCACGGGGAGGGGGATGCTGGCCTTGGCCCGGGCGGCTTCGAGCACCTCCAACTCCGCGGGTTGGAGCAGCTCGCGCGCGTTGGCGAGCTTGAGGGCGAGCGCCTCGTCGTGCGGGAAGGCCCGCACCAGCGACTCGTACAGGCCGAGCGCTTCGGTGAGCTCGCCGCGGCGCAGGGCGCGATCGGCACGTGACTCCATGTCGGCCCTGGCGGCGGGGTTCATCTCCCGGGCAGGTTACCCGCGCTGCGCGGGGATGTCACAACGAACACGCAGGGAGTCGCCGCGACAAAGCTCGGATTCCGGGAGGCCACACGCTGTGTCGGAGTGGCCGACACTCAGGCACGGATTCCAGAAGGCTGGATGTGCGGTGCATGTCGCGCGCGCAGACGCCCGAGGCGAGGGCGGCCACCGCGACTGCGAGGAGACGGGGTGCCCCGGGCTATTTCGCCTCGGTGCGGCGGAAGAACACGTCCGTGTTTTCGTTGGTCAGGTCTTCCAGCCAGGCCACATAGCCATGTCCTCCGCCGCTGGAGGCGAAGACGCGTGGCGCGGAAGAGCGCGTCGGCGTGTTGCTCAGGTTCGTCACGGGCGTGAACGACGCGCCCAGGTCATCGCTGGCCCGGTAGAAGATGTCGACCGAGCCGGCGGTGGTGTTCTCCCACGCGACGCGCAGATGCGATTGGGCTGCGGAGAGGCTGACGGAGCCGGAGTATCCCGGGGTGAGGCTCAGGTTGCGTGGCGCGGAGAACGTGGCCCCCTGGTCGTTGCTGGCGCGCAGGAGGATGTCGAAGTTGCCGGGGCTGTCGTCCTGCCACGCCACGAAGACGTGCTGACCCGAGATTTCGAGGTCCGGCGCGAGCGCGAAGCCTTGGCTCCCACTCATGGCTTGGGTGGGCTCAAAGCTCGCCCCCCGGTCGGTGCTGCGGCGGTAGAGGATGGTGCAGGTGTCCGGGAAGAGGTCGTCGCATTCCTCCCAGACCACGTGGACCTTCTGGTCCTTGACGGCGATGCGGGCGAGCAGTGACGGCTGCCCCGGGCCTTCGCCGGCACTGAGGTTGAGACGCGGTGCGAAGGCCGTTCCCTCGTCGGGGCTGGTCCTCATGTACACGTCGGGCCGGTCATCCGCGTCGATGTTGTCACCCACCATGTAGACGCGATTGTTGGACGCGGTCATCTCCGTCACCCCGGTGCCATGACGGTCGTCCAGCGCCAGTGTGGGGCCGAAGGTCCGCCCCTTGTCGTGACTCGCGCGGAATTGCTGGGTCGCGGACCGCGGGCCCGTGAGCTCGGTCCATGTCACGTACACATCGCTGTTCTCGGCCGCGAGCCGGGGCGAAAATCCGTGCGCGGCCAGGGTCACCGCGGGGGCGAAGTTCCTTCCGTTGTCGTGGCTCACGCGGAACTGGATGCCCTGTTCGCGCCAGGCGACGTAGACCTTCTTTCCCTCCGCGACCACGGTGGGGAGGTAGGCGGACCCGGTGTTGTTGCTCAGCCTCAGGGGCGGCTCGAAGCTCTTTCCCTGGTCCGAGCTCCTGCGCAGGTAGACGTGGGTGACGTCCAGGGACGATGTATCACTCCACACGATGTAGACATTGCTGTCGGCGACGGCTGTCTGGAATTCGAAGTTGAAGGTGGGCGTCCCGCTCAAATTCAGCACCGGACCGAAGGTCTCCTGGAATCGTGCCGGAACTTCCTGAGCCGCCGCACTCCTGGAGAGCAGCACGGTTCCGAACAGCACACCCCTGAGACATCGGCTCATCGCGCTCGCCATGTTCCCCGTCCCCCTCTCACCAAAGGCGAGGCGGAGGAATAGGCGCTGGCCACGTGTGGTGTCACTGAACGGGGGCGCTGTTCGCATGGAAATGGCGAACAGGGAGATGCCCTGGAAAAGGAGGGGCGAGTTCGCCATGGGATGCCTTGACGGGAAGCTGGCAGCCCCGGCCCGTTCGCGTGCCTGTGCTCCTTCAGGACGGCGGAGCCCGTGCGCGTTCGAGTCGCCCGAAGGGACGTCCGGCGTTCCTACCCTCTTGGCTGAACCCATTCAGCAGAGGGATTCGTCATGTTCCACCCAGCACGACACCGGCACTCCATCCACTGCATCCTGCCGCCCTACCTGGCTCGCTCCATCGCGCAGAACGGCACCAGCGATCAACGTGAGCGTGTCCTGCGGACGCTTTCCACGGATTCGACGTTCCGTGCGCTCCGGCTCGCGGGAAGCAGAACGACGCCATCGACGCTCGTCACCCGTCCCAGGGCCATGATGGTGGAATCCGCGCTGCATCGGACCATCTTCGATTTGAGGAACAGTGAAGCGTTTCCTGGCACGCCCGTTCGCTTCGAGGGACAGGAGGCGACGGACGACATCGCCGTCACTGAGGCCTATGACGGCTTGGGAGACACCTACAACTTCTTCTGGGAGATTTTCGGGCGCAATTCCATCGACGGGGATGGGATGCCGCTGCAGGCCTTCGTCCATTACGGGAACGACTACGACAACGCCTTCTGGGATGGGCGGCGCATGGTGTTCGGGGATGGGGACGGCGACCTCTTCAACCGCTTCACCATCTGCCTGGACGTCATCGCGCACGAACTCGCGCACGGTGTCACCGAGGACGAGGGACCGCTCTGGTATTTCCGCCAGGCGGGCGCGCTCAATGAGTCCATGTCCGACGTCTTCGGCTCCCTGGTGCGCCAGATGAAGCTCAATCAGAAGGTGGATGCGGCGGACTGGCTCATCGGCAAGGGCCTCTTCACCGGCAACGTGGAGGGGGTCGCGCTGCGCTCCATGAAGAATCCGGGGACGGCGTTCGATGATGACGTGCTGGGCAAGGACCCTCAGCCCGGGCACATGAAGGACTACGTCCGTACGTGGGAGGACAACGGGGGTGTGCACATCAACTCCGGAATCCCCAACCGGGCGTTCTACCTGGTTGCGTCGCAACTGGGCGGCTACGCCTGGGAGCGGGCGGGGCGCATCTGGTACGACGCCATTCGCGACTCACACATCAAGCCCGACATGGGCTTCCTCGACTTCGCGCGCATCACCGTGATGTCCGCGACGCGCTTGTTCGGCGCGGGAGAGGAGGAGGACGCGGTCCGGGAGGCCTGGGAGCAGGTGGGCATCCGCGTCACCCGGTCGGGTGTCCGCATGCCCGCGTTCGTCGGCGCCGTCACCCAGCCCTCGGCACAAGCGGGGCGCGCCCCCAGGGCGTAAGGGCTGCGTCGCGGCTGCCATGCGCATCGAACTCAAACGCGAAGGTGGGCCGGCCTACTTCCCTGGGCTGGCTCGGCCAAGAGTCGTGGACCTGACAAGCCTGCCACCAGAGCAGGCGGAGGCGCTGCGGCAAAGCGTCCAGGCCGCCCGCTTCTTCGAACTGCCTCCCGTTGTGGGCACCCTGCCTCCAGGCGCCGCGGATGCCCGCCGGTTCACCCTGACCGTGGAGGAGGAGGGGCGGCGGCATACCGTCCAGTTCATCGAGCCCGTGGAGGAGCCACGGCTTCATGACCTGCTGGAGCAGGTGACGAAGGCGGAGAGGGCGCAGCGCCGCGGCGCTCGGCCAGGCACGCCTGGGTGAGGCACCGTGCCTGGTCGAAGACAGCGATTGGCCGGCGTGTCCGGGCAGGTATTCTCCCCGCGATGCGTATGAACCGTTCCCTGGTCTTCTGCCTCCTGCTGACCGCCTGCGCGACCACGCCGCGCGAACCCGCCTCCGTTGCGGAGGCGTATGCCCGCGCCCTCGATGAAGGACGTGTCGGGGACGCGTTCGCGCTGACGGTGGGTGGGCCCGAGGAGGAGGCGGCGTTCCTGGAGCGCTATTCGGATCCCGGGGCTCGCAGCGCGAGGGCCGCCGACGTCCGCGCCGGCGCGCCGCTCCTGGAAGCGCGAGCGCCCTCCCTGACGGTCGCGCAGTCCACCCAGGGGTGGCGTGTCGTCGAGGCCCGGCCCGCGGATGTGCCTCGGGCTGCCCTTCGCCAGTTCATCGACAGCGTGGAGGCCCGTGACTGGAAGGCCGCCTGGGGCCAGCTCGCCGGGCCCTTGCGCGCGCGTTACACACCGGAGCGCCTTCGCGAGGATTTCGAGCGCGAACCGCTTGCGAAGGAGCGTCTCCGCCGTGCCCGGCTCGCACTCAATACGCATGTCCGCGTCGGCGCGGGTGAGGCCGTGTTCCCGCTGGGCGACGAACGCGCCGTTCGGCTGGTGCTCGAAGAGGGGGAGTACCGGATCGCGGCGCTCGAGTGAGGCCAGCGCCCATGCTCAGCGCGTGAACTCCAGCGCCAGCTTCTCCAGCAGTTCCTTCGTGCCCGCTTCGCGGCCGCGGATCGCGTCCTGTCCGCCCTCGAAGTACGCGCCCTGCTCGGTATAGGACATGCGCGTCTTGTCGCCCTCGGCGGTGAACTGCACCGTGACCAACGACGAGGAGATGCGCTTGCCTGCGATGGTCATCGTGTAGGCGAAGACGATGCGCTCGTTGGGGATGATGTCCGTGTAGAGCGTGTCGTTGCCAACCTCCGGGCCTCCCTGGAACCGGAAGACACCGCCCTCGCGGCCTCCCGCCTGGAAGTTGAGCTTGTAGTGGCCAACCTCCCAGCCCTCGCCCTCGACGAACCAGCGGCGGCGGATTTCAGGGTTCTCAAACGCGTTGAACACGCGGGGAACGGGGGCGTTGAAGGCGCGGTCGATGGTGAAGGTGCTGTGAACGACGGTCATGGTTTGTCTCCAGAGGGTGGGGTGGGTTCTTCGGAAAGCAGGGCTTCGAGCCGATCGAACTTCCGCTCGATGAGGCTCTTTCGAGCGGCAATCCATTGCTCGGCCACCCGGAAGCCCTTGGGCTCCAGCCGGCACGAGCGCACGCGGCCCACCTTCTCGGTCGTCACGAGGCCGCTCTCCTCGAGCACCTGAAGGTGCTGGACGACGGCCGCGAGCGAGATGCCAAGCGGCTTGGCGAGCGCACTCACCGAGGCGGGTCCATTGCCCAGGGTTTCGACCATCGCTCGGCGCGTGGGGTCCCCCAGGGCGTGGAAGACCCGGTCGATGTCCGATTGGTTAGGCACGGACTTAAGTATTGAGATGCGGGGGTAATTGTCAAGCCGATGCTTAAGTGTTGGCGGAAGTCGATGAGCCTGGCCGCCCGCTCGGGCTGGGTGCGCGGGGCAGGGCGTTACGGCGGGGCGGGCACGTAGAGCCGGCTGGGCGTGCCCTCGTAGTCGATGACGCGCTCGAAGCGCATTCCGCTGCGCTCCGCGACGCGGAGGGAGGCCCCATTGTCCGGGTGGATGATGGCGACCACGGGCACGTCGGGCAGGTGACGCTGGGCCAGCATCAGGGCCGTGCGGGCCATCTCCGTCGCATACCCGGTGCCCCAGGTCCGGGGCGTGAAGCGATAGGCGAGGTTCAGCACCGTGCGTCCTTCGAGCGCCTTGTGGCGCACGCCACCGAAGCCCACGACGTCACCAGGTGCTTCGCGCCGCGCCACCACCCAGTAGCCCACGCCGTGACGGGACCAGTCGTCCAGCCACAGCGCCAGTTGCTTCCTCGCGACTTCCAACGAGGGCATGGGGCCGGAGACGCTGAACCGGTTCGTCTCCGGATCCGCATGCAGGGCGAACACATCGTCCAAATCGCTGTCGCGCACGGCGCGAAGCAGCAGGCGTTCCGTGGCGATGTGCTGAAATACCTGGAGCATGGCTATCAGGGGGCGTCGTGACTAACCGGCCGCGAGCGCCGGTGGCGCCGGGATGGCAGGGCGGCCCGCGAACAGGGCGCCGAGGATCGCCGCTGCGCCCAGGGCGTGGATACCTCCCACCCATGACGGAGGCATCCACGCCACGCCAGCTCCAGCGAGGAACGCCACCACCGCGAGCGCGGAAGACAGGCGCCAGGCCCAGCGCTTGTGACGGAACAGGAACACCGTCGCGACAGCCAAGGTCAGCCCGTACAGCAGCAGCGCCGCGGACAGGGCCCCTGACACCTCGGCGGCCATGAGCCCGGCAAGCACCAGGTAGGGGACCATCAGCGACTGGGCGATGGCGGCCCCTGCGATGAATCCGCTTCTGCGCTGAGAAGGCCCGGAGGGAGTGTCGCTCACGCTGCAAGAGTATCGCGTCGGAATTCCGAGGCGCCAGCGTGATGCGGGTTCCAACCGGCGGCCTCGGCCGCATGCCCCGCGGGGAACTGCAACGCGGTGGAGCAGGAGTTGCGCTGCGAGCAGACGCCGTATGGCGACCACTACGCGCTCTTGCAGCTGACGTACTCCTGCAAGGACCGGCGACCTGCCAGTAGCGGCGGTGTCAGCACCTCAAGGCATGACGGGGCCGCGAATGCGCCCCCCGCCGGTGTCGTAGCGGCCATCCGGCACGTTCACCGAATGCCCCCGGCGTTTGATCGCGGCACCGGCGGCGCCGCCAGTCGACGCACCGAGTCCACCACATGCTCCCGCGGGTTCGCCGGGCTGGCCAAAGCCCCCGCCATCCCCGCCGAGCATGTCGTACGAGCCATCGCCCCTGTAGTCACCCGTCCGGCCGCCTTGGCCTCCCGCGGTGCCGCCGGCCCTGCCTGGTTCGCCGGTGCGCACGCCGTTGTCCTGGCCGCAATACGCCAGCTCTTCCGAACCGCTGAGGGAGCTGGCGCCTTCGCCCCCCGCGCCTCCGACGAAGCCTGCGCCGCCGCCACCGCCCGCGTTTCGGTTGCACCCGGACCCGCCGGCACCACCACCGCCGCCGCCCCAGATGTTGCCGCGATTGGTGAGGATGGCTGGAACCGTGAGCTCAATGGCCGTGCCTCCCGGCAGCCCGTCGCGATTGCACGAGCGGGGACGGCCTCCGCTTCCGCCATTGCCTCCCGAGCCGCCGTTGCCTCCGGCGCCCACGATGTTCGCATGGTTGTTGATGCGGACCGTTGAACCCGAAGGGAGCGCGCCCGTCGTGAGCGCTGGCGCCTGAGGTGAGAGCGCCCCCAGGTTGGCGTTCACGTCCACCCTGACCACCACGGGATAGCTGGGACGCCCCACCGCCTGCGCGACGTCCAGGTGGGTCGTCTCCCGAGCGATCACGAGGTTCAGCCGCGCGTGGGACAGTGGAATGCTTCCGCTGAACGGCTCGGAGCGGCTCAGGTGGGACAGGAAGGGGACCTCGCCGAACTGGGACAGGAAGTACTCCTCCACTTGCGTCATGGTGTTGCAGCCACCGCCAGGCCACGACAAGACACGGGCGCCGGTCGCGCAGCCCAGCGTGGTGCTGGCGTACGGCTGATGATGTGTGGCGGGTTGGGGGGGAACCACCTGCACCTTGCTGGGATCCACACCCTGGACGGTTGACGCCTGGCTCGAATAGCTGACCAGCCGGAGGATGCTCACGTTGCTGGCGTAGGGACCGGTCACCGTCACGTGCGAGGGTTTGTACGAGACAATGCCAATCTGGATGTTGGGGAGGTTCTCATCCATCACCAGGGTGTAGGTCCCTCCGTCGTAGTTGCTGAGCAGCAGGACATGCCCCGGCTCGGCGTTCACCGTGAAGGTGTTGCTGACGGCGACGGACGTGGAACCGCCGGCCGTCATGTACCGGAGCTCGTAGGTCCCTCCGCGACTGGGGGCGGAGAAGGACAGCAGGCCCACCGCGCCAGGGGGCACGTCCTGCCGGGTCAGGTGCGCGGAGTCCGGAGCGCCCTTCCTGAACAGGCCGACCCAATCCCCCGAGGGCCGGTTGGCGGGCGCGGCCCAGGCCAGCGTCAGGAGCGCCCCCGCTGCATACACGCCGTTGTTCGTCGCGAGCACATGGCCGGAGCAGTTGTCCTGTGGCGGCGCCGCGGCCCCCTCCGATGGCGCTCCCACGGGCGACGGACCTTCCGGGGGCGACGCGCTCCCCTCCAAGGCGCCACTGTCCAGCCCCGGCGCGCATGACATCAGCCATCCGGCCAGGACCCAGGTCATTCGACGCGTCCGACTTCCGCCAATGCCATTCATGCGCGGTCTCCCAGGGCTGGGGGCAGTTCTGTTTCGGGAACGGATAGGCTGATTATTCAGGTCTCGCGCGAAATGCGAATCGCACGAATGTCCTTGCGAGCGAGCGCTTTCGGACAGCCGGATTCGGCACGCCGAGTCCGTCTCCATCGTCAGCTCAGCCCCGCAGGGCCACACGCCGTGCGTTGAGGTCGCGAGGCCCCCGGCTGCCGGGCGGGCGCGGGCGTGGGGGGATGACTATGATGCCCCGGTGCACGCCACCTTCCTGGCCGTCGGACTGCTGACGCTGCCGGGCGCGCTCGGAACGGAGCTGCGCCGGGATGGCTATTCGTTTCGCCCGCCGAAGGGCTTCCACATGGTGCGGTGGGAGCAGTACGCCGGCTCGCGCGTGGGAGCGGTGGCGCTGGACCCGGACGCGCCGCGCGCCTTGTCGGCGGCCCTCACCGACGGAGAGGGCCCGGACGCCGCCACGCTGCTCGTGTCCGTGGTGGGGCGCGGCTTCAGCGCGAGCCCCTCTGACCGGGAAGAGTTCGCGTCCGCGGTGATGCAGCACTACCAGCGCGAGCTGGGGCTCTCGCTTGCCGCGGAACGCGTGGAGCGCCTGGGCGGGGTGACACCGCGTGTGGAGGTGCTGGGGACGCTGCGCGAGGCGGGGCAGGTCCGCACGGTGCTCGTCGCGGGACTGGCCTCGGAGGGCGAGCACGCCGTGGTGATGGTCAGCGCGCCCGCGGTGCGATGGCAGGCGCTGGAGCCGCAAGTGCGCGCCTCGCTGGAGACCTTCCGCCACGAGCCGCCGAGCGCGGGGGGCCCCGTCCCACGCCGGGTGCTGGGCGCGCTGGCGGGAACCCTGGCCGGGGCGCTGGTCGTCTCGTACACGGCGTGGCGCCGGCGGCGGCTGCGTCACGCGGCCGGCAACCCCACGTCGTAGCCCCGCGTGGACGGTCAGTGCACGGAGAGGAACACCCGGGCCTGCGGGATTCCGCGTGAGACGGTATCGAAGTCGCGGAAGAAGCTGTTTCGCTCGAAGAAGGTGAAGCTGGCGCCCAGGCCCAGGTTGGCGAACAACGGCACGTCCAGCAGCAAGGTGCCCTCATGCACCAGGTGGTTGCCGTCCGCGCCGTTGAGCGTGTGCAGCCACGTGCTGCCCGCGTGCAGCTTGAGGTACTCCCAGGGCCAGCGCCCGTAGGACGCCTCGAAGTGGAAGCCCAGGCCCGGGCCGTAGTCGTAGTCGCGGCCCACCTTGTCCGCGTACTCGGAGGTGATGCCCGCGAGCACCACGCCTCGCAGATGAAGCGCCAGGCGCAGCTCACGGCCCTCGTGCGTCAGGTACCGGTACACGAGCCCCGCGCCGATCGACTGACCGCCCAGCTCGTAGGCCTGCGTGTCGTTGTAGTCGAAGTGCTGGAAGGCGCCGAGCAGCACGCGCTCGTTCCCACCGTTCTCCAGCGGGAGCATCGCCAGCGCGCCCTTCACCTCGGCGCGGCTGATGAGTCGGTTTTCGCCGGTGGTGAACTGCACGCCCATGTTGAAGGCGTCGAAGGGCGCGTCCACCGGGAAGCGCAGGGCGTCGCCGTAGCGCAGGTCCAGCTCCGCGAAGAACTGGTTCAGCGTCGTGCCCGCGTCGATGTTCAGGTAGCCGGTGCGCGTCAGCACGGCGAACACGGGCGGCTGCCAGTCCTCCGGGGTGGGCGCGCTGCGCCAGGCATCCCCGCGCACCACGCGGTTGACGCCTCGGATGGGATTGAGCAACCCCGCGCTCACCTCGCGGGCGACGCGCCGGGTTCCCGTGGCGCGCTGGTCCAGCAGCATGGAGGACAGCCGGTAGATGACCTCTCCATGGGCCCACCCACCCATCGTGGTGTTGATGAGGTCGTTGTAGGAGGGCAGGTGGTTCTCGCCGAACAACTCCCACTGGAGGCTGCCCACCAGGGTGAAGCCCATGGCGCCCCAGTAGTTGAAGCCGTGGTCCCGGGCGGCGTTGAAGTACGTGCTGCCGTGGTAGGGGTGCGCGAACTGATTGGTACTGAAATCATCCTTGTCCCAGACGAACCCTCTCTCGAGGTTCGTTCGCCATGCGTCCAGGCCGACCCGAGCAAAGTCCTTGTTCATGATGTATCGGTTGAAGCCCCACACCGTGAGGTTGATGGCCGTCACTTCACCCAGGGCCCACCAGAACTGGCGGGGCCGAGGAGGGAGGGCGGCGCCTTCCTCGTCCTCGTCCTCGACGCGTGGCGCATCCGCGGGCAGCTCCGCCGCCTGGGCGAGCGAGGGCAGCAGGGACACCAGCAGCGCCACCTTCCGCCACCGCGCCGCGGGTCCGCGCCGGCCGCACCGCTGGCTGTGACGCATGCCGGCTCCCCCACCCGAAGGGCGAAGATGGGGACCCCGCGCGCGGTGCGACCATGGACCGGCGGCGCGGGCCCGCGTCGGTGGGTAGACGGACCGCCCGGTCGCCTGCCTGGCGCGGGACTTGAGGCTGCACGTCCGTCGGAGGGCGCGGTGGGGTAGGGTGCGCCGCATCCATGTTCGCCTTCATCCTCGCAGCGGTGCTCACGCAGTCGCCGGTCGTGCCGGCGGAGCCGAGCCCGCCTCCCGCACCTGGCACCCCCGAAGCCGTGCCCGCCGTGCCCTCGAGCACGCTGCCACCCGCCACGCACGAGCTGTTCCAGCGCATCGAGGGGCAGGTCGCGCAGGTGCGCATCATCGAGCGGCGCTCCGGCACGCGCTCGTCCATCGGCTCGGCCTTCTTCGTGTCGGCCGCCGGGCACGCGGTGACGAACTACCACGTGATTTCCGACGTGGTCATCCACCCGGAGGACTACACGGCGGAGCTGGTCCTGAAGGGTGGCGCAGAGCCCGTGCCGGTGCGGCTGGTGGACGTGGACGTGGTGCACGACCTGGCCATCATCCAGACGGCCACCCCGGTGCAGAGCTTCTTCGACCTGGACGACCGCGAGCCGCCGCAGGGCGCGCGCCTGTTCGCCATGGGCAATCCGCGCGACCTGGGCACTACCATCGTGGAGGGGACGTACAACGGCTTCATCCACGACGCGCTCTATGAGCGGCTGCACTTCAGCGGGGCCATCAATCCGGGCATGAGCGGCGGCCCGACGCTCACGGGCGAGGGCCGCGTGGTGGGCGTCAACGTGGCGACCATGGGCAACCAGGTGGGCTTCCTGGTGCCGGTGAAGCACGCGCGTGCGCTGCTGTCCCGCGCGCTGGCAGCCAAGGACTCCGGCGCGCAGGCGCTGCTGGACACCGTGCGCGCGCAGCTCCTGGACAACCAGCAGCGCGTCACCGAAAGGCTGCTGGGCGCGCCCATGCCGCAGCAGACGCTGGGCAGCTACCGCGTGCCGGGGCGCTGGGGCACGTTCCTCAAGTGCTGGGGGGACACGCCGCATGACCCCGAGGTGCCGTACACGGTGACGAACTATCAGTGCTCGTCGGAGGAGGACATCTTCGTGTCCTCGCGCCACCGGACGGGCGTGGTGGCCTTCCTGCATCAACACGCCACCAGCCAGAAGCTGGGAGCGCTGCGCTTCTCCGCGCTCTACAGCGCGCTCTTCTCACAGGACCCGGACGCGGTGGAGGCCACGCGGCAGGACGTCACCAACTACCGCTGCCAGTCGGAGTTCGTGGACGTGGCGGGCCTGCCCGTCCGCGCCGCGCTGTGCATGCGTGCCTACCGGAAGTTCCCCGGCCTCTACGACCTGGTGCTGCGCGCGGCCACGCTCAATGCCAGCACCAGCGGCGTGGACACGTCGCTCACGCTGGCGGGCTTCACCGCGGACAATGGCCGCAAGCTGGCGCGCCGCTACCTGGAGGGGCTGTCGTGGACGAAGTAATCTTCCTGGAGGTGTTGGAAGGGGACTCCGTCCAGGCCCGTCATCGCCTGGAGCGCTTCCCCGTCAACGTCGGCCGGGGTTACGGCAACGACGTCATCCTGGATGACCCGAAGGTCTCCGCCGAGCACCTGTGCATCGAGCGCCGCGAGGACGGCACGCTGGTGCTGCGCGACGTGGGCAGCCAGAACGGCACCTACCGCGTGGAGCCCTGGGCGCAGCTGGCCGAGCTGGAGCTGGTCACGGATACCCGCGTGTCCGTGGGGGACACGGTGCTGCGCTTCCGCGCGCGCGGTCACCCGGTGGAGAAGACCGTCGTGGCGGCGGCGCCCACCGCGCCGAGGCCGCGCGTGTTCGAGCAGCCCCGCTACTTCTCCCTGGCCCTGCAGGCCCTGCTGGGCGCCAGCCTGCTGGAAGGCTACCTGGCCAACTACGGGCGCACGGACTGGGGGGAGCTGACGGTGGCGCTGGTGGTGCCGCTGGGCATCACCTTCCTGTGGGCGGGGGGCTGGTCGGTGGCGAGCCGCATCGCCCGGCGCCAGTTCCACTACCGCACGCATGCCACCGTGGCCGCGCTGGTGCTGCTGGGCTCCGTCGTCATCCAGCCGCTGCTCACGTTGGTGGGCTTCAGCCTGGGGGTGAGCGGCAACCTGGCCTGGGCCCACCACGTCGCCTTCCTGTCGCTGATGGCCTGGGGGCTCTACTGGCACCTGCGCTACGTGACGCGCTGGGAGCCGGAGCGGCTCATCCGGGTCATCGCCGTCGTCACGCTGTCATTTGGCGCGCTGTCGCGGGCGGATGAATGGCTGGGCAACGAGTCCTTCAGCACGGAGCTGGGCTTCCGCCGGTCGCTCCTGCCGCCGGCCTTCCGGCTGGTGGGCACCGCGCCCCTGGATGACTTCTTCTCTGACGCCGTGAAGGTCCAGGAACAGGTGGACGCGCTGGCGCGCGACCCGTGAGCCGCCAGGGGCCGGCAGGACGTCACGGGCGGGACGGTGGATGTCAGACCGGACAGGTAGGAATGCCCGGATGGACGTCCATCAGGAGTTGAGGCCTGTCATCGGTGCCCGGTGGTCGCAGGTCCGGGGCGCGCAGGGGGAACGGCTCGCGGCTAGACACCGGGACGGTGGGCTGACGCGGGTCTTCGTGGCGCCGGACCTGGCGTCCTTCCGGGTGGTGGCGCGGGGGCTGCTAGCGCGGGGCGAACCTCCAGAGCGGGTGCACTTCGAGGAAACGCGTGGACGCCAGGGCCTGTGGATGGAGGCCGCGCGCTGGGAGGCCTGGGGGCGCGCCGCGTCCGGGGTGCCTCGGGACTTCGTGGGGCTGGCGCAGAAGGTGGTGTGCCACCGGGAGCCGGCGCGCTGGGCGCTGCTGTACCGCGTGCTGTGGCGGCTGACCCATGGAGAGCCGGCGCTGCTGGAGTGTCACGACGACGCGGACGTGCGGCGGCTGCGGTGGCTGGAGCAGGCGGTGCGGCGGGACACGCAGGCGCTGATGGCGGCCTTGCGCTTCCGCCGGGTGTGGCGGGACGGGCGCGAACACCATGTCGCGTGGTACCGGCCCGAACACCTCATCGTCCGGGACGTGGCGCCGTTCCTCGTGCGCCGCTTCCCGCACTTCTCCTGGAGCCTGTTCACGCCGGACACCTGGGCGCATTGGGACCGGGAGCGGTTGACCTTCGAGGAGGGCGGGGCGCTGCCGGAGTGGGCACGCGCCCGGGTAGGGTTGGCGGCGTCCCATTCGCCCCCACCACGGGCGGACGCGGAGCGCGCGTCCTTGCTGCTGGTGGGGGCATCCCCCGTGGACATCGCGGAGCCGCCATTCGCGGGTTCCGCGGGAGCGCTCCTGGAGGTCGTGTTGGGCCGCGCGGGGCTCACGCGTTCCAGTCGCCGGGTGGTGCGGCCGTGCGGGGACGGATGCCGCTCTCGGCCCGGGGGGCTCCCTCCGACGGCGCGGGGGGAAGGGCGCACCTGCCGTCATGGGCTGGAGGGCGTGGTGGCGGAGGTCCGCCCGCGGATGATCATCGCGCTGGGGCCCGTGGCGGCGCAGGCCTTCCTGGGTGTGGGGTTCCGCATGCACCTGAGCCGGGGGCAGTTGCTGGACACGCGGTGGGCGGAGGGCTGGATGGCCACGTTTGACCCCGAAGCGGTGCTGCGGCTTCCAGAAGGCCGGGCGCGGGCGGAGGCGCGCATCCACTTCGAAGCGGATCTCCGGTCGGCGGCGGCGTGGCTGCGGCAGCGGCTCACGGGTGAAGCGCGGGCCCGGCGCATGGAGGGTCCATGACGCCGCGGGCCCGGGTGCATCTCGCCGGAGCGCAGGAGGCTTGCGCCGTGACAGGTTCGCCGGTGTCAGCGCCCCGTCGACGCGGCCGTGCGCTCAGAGTCCGCGCACGGCGTGAGGCTGGTAGGGGGCCTCCAAGGCCTTCACTTCGTCGGCGGTCAGCTTGAGGTCCACCGCGCGCACCGCGTCCTCCAGGTGCTCCAGCTTCGTGGCGCCGATGATGGGCGCCGTCACCGCGGGGCGCGAGAGGAGCCAGGCCAGGGCCGTCTGCGCGGGCGGCACGTTGCGCTTCTCCGCGACGCTCCGGTTCGCTTCCGCCACGTCCCAGTCACCGGCCTGGTCATAGAGCATGGGGGACAGCGTGTCCGACTTCGCCCGCGTGGTGGCGTCCCGGTCCTTCAGCGACTTGCGAGAGCCCGCGAGCAGGCCGCGGGCCAGCGGCGACCAGGGGATGACGCCAATGCCCTCGGCTTCGCACAGGGGCAGCATCTCCCGCTCCTCCTCGCGGTAGACGAGGTTGTAGTGGCCCTGCATGGACACGAAGCGCGTCCAGCCGCGCAGGTCCGCGATCCCCAGCGCCCGCGCGAACTGCCACGCATACGCGGAGGACGCGCCCAGGTAGCGCACCTTGCCCTGGCGCACGAGCTGGTCCAGGGCGGCCAGCGTCTCCTCCAGCGGCGTGTTCGGGTCCATCCGGTGAATCTGGTAGAGGTCGATGGCCTCCACGCCCAGCCGCTTCAGGCTGGCCTCGCAGCCCTGGACGATGTGCTTGCGCGACAGGCCCCGCATGTTCTGCCCGTCCCCCATGGGGAAGTAGACCTTGGTGGCCAGCACCACCTCGTCCATGCGCGCGTAACGGCGAAGGGCACGGCCCGTGATTTCCTCGCTCGCGCCCAGTGAATACATGTCCGCGGTGTCGAAGAAGTTGATGCCCAGCTCCACCGCCCGGCGGAAGAACGGCTGCGCGGCTTCTTCATCCAGCACCCAGGGGCGCCACTTGGGCGTGCCGTAGCTCATGCAGCCCAGGCCGAGACGAGACACACGAAGACCCGTGCGTCCGAGGTTGGTGTATTTCATTCCGTTGGTTCCTCATTCATTCAGCGTGGATGGCGGCACGCCTCGTTGTGTCACTGGGCGTGTCATGGCTCATACCGTGGAAGACCGAGGCGCGCGCGTACCGGGCCTTTTCTGGTTACTTGGAATCCGGTAGAAAGAGCCGGAATCCAAGGGGCGCTGTTCGGAGCAATGCGGAGCGTGCCCCTCGTGCTTCCAGCAGGGGATGTGAGGCGGCGTTCCGGGCGGTGCCTCCAGGCAGTGCTTCGGGACTCTCGACATGCATCTTCCGACCCGCGCCGACCCCGCCTCCGAATTCGTCTGCCCAGAGGATGTCACCCTCGTGGAAATGTGTCGGGCTCGCGCCGCCGCGCAGCCAGACGACTGGATTTATACGTTTCTCGACGATGCGGGGGAGCAGACCCTCTCCTACGCGGCGTTGGACGCGAGCGCCCGCGCGGTGGCGGCGCTGCTACAACGACACCTGGCGCCCGGTGAGCGCGCGTTGCTGTTGTACCCGCCGGGCCGCGACTACACGTTGGGCTTCCTGGCGTGTCTCTACGCGGGCGTGGTGGCGGTGCCCGCCTATCCACCGGACCCGATGCGGCTGGGCCGCACCTTGCCCAGGCTCCAGGCGCTGGTGGCGGACTGTGGCGCCCGGGTAGCGCTGACGACTTCTGGCATCGCGGACATGGTGGAGCCCCTCACGCAAGGGGCGCCCGACTTGCGGGCGTTGCGCTGGTTGGCCACGGACTCCGTGTCTCAGCACGAAGCGGAGGCCTGGCGCGCGCCCGTCCTGCGGGGCGACTCGGTGGCGTTCCTGCAATACACCTCGGGCTCGACGGGGACGCCACGAGGCGTGGTGCTGCGGCACCGTCATCTGCTGCACAACTCGTGGTTGATTGCCCGGGGCTTCGACACCCGCCCCCACCCGGTGGCCGCCCACTGGCTGCCGCCGTATCACGACATGGGGCTGATTGGAGGGCTCATCCAGGCGCTGTACCGCGACATCCCGTCGGTGCTGCTGCCTCCCATGTCCTTCCTCCAGCGCCCGCTGCGGTGGCTGGAGGCGATGTCGCGTTTCGGTGCGACGGTCTGCGGCGCGCCCAACTTCGCGTTCGACTTGTGCGTGCGCAAGACCACGCCCGAACAGCGCGCGGCGCTGGACCTGAGCCGCCTGGAGGTGGCGTTCAGCGGCGCGGAGCCCGTACGCGCGGACACGTTGGAGCGGTTCGTGGAGGCGTTCGCCCCGGCGGGCTTCCGGCGCGAGGCCTTCTATCCCTGCTACGGGCTGGCGGAGGGGACGCTGATTGTCTCGGGAGGGACGCGCTCGGCCGTGCCGGTGGTGCGGCGTTTCGCTCGTGACGGCCTGCTGCGCGGCGAGGCGCGGCCCCCCGAGATGGACGCTCCAGCGACGGCGCTGGTGGGATGCGGGCAGGTGCTGGGCGGCCAGGACGTGCGGGTGGTGGACCCGGAAACCAGCCGTCCATGTGCGCCGGGCCGCGTGGGTGAGCTCTGGGTGCGCGGTCCGAGCGTGGCGGATGGGTACTGGCAGCGCCCCGACGAAACGGAGCGCACGTTCCATGGCCGGCTGGCGGGCTCGGGGGAGGGCCCGTACCTGCGTACCGGAGACCTGGCGGTCATCGACGGCGGCGAGGTCTTCATCACCGGCCGCTTGAAGGACGTGCTGGTGCTGCGCGGCCTCAACTACTACCCGCAGGACCTGGAGCACGCCGCGGATCGCTGCCATCCCGGCGTGCGTCCCGGGTGCGGTGCCGCGTTCGCGGTGGACGCTGGTGACGAAGAGCGGCTGGTCATCGTGCAGGAGGTCGCCGCGAAGGTCGCCACGCCGGAAGCGGCGGCCGAGGTCGTCGCGAGCATCCGGGCGGCGCTGGGCGAAGCGCATGGCCTGGCCGTCCATGCCGTGGTGCTCATCGCCGCCGGGACATTGCCGAAGACGTCGAGCGGCAAGGTGCAGCGGCGCGCCACGCGTGAGGCGTTCCTGGCGGGGGCGCTGGACGAGGTGCACGCATGGAAGGAGGACGCCGCGGCGGCGTCCTTGGACATCAGGCCTGACGCGGCACCCGAAGCGGCGGACGTGCTCGCGGTGCTCCGGTCCCGGCTGGCGTCACTGCTTGGCGCGAATGGGCCGGCGCTGAGCGTGGATGTGCCCCTGACGCACCAAGGGCTCGACTCGTTGAGAGCGCTGGAGGTGTTGCACGCCGTGGACGAGGCATGGGGCGTGTCTCCACCCATCACGGCAGTGCTCCAGGGGCAGAGCCTCCGCGAGCTGGCGCGGTGGGTCGAGCGGGCCCGGACCGAGGGCGCCGAGGCGCGAGCCGAGGATCCGGCCGTCATGCCCGGCGACCCCGCGGCCTTCGTTTCCGATGGCCAGCAGGCGTTGTGGTTCCTCCAGCGCATGGCTCCGGGCAGCAAGGCCTACCACGTGTCCCAAGCGGTGCGCTTCGTCACGCCAGTGGACGCCGGAGCGCTTGCTCGCGCGTTCTCCGCGCTCGTTGCTCGTCACCCCGCGTTGTCGTCCGCGTTCCCCGAGGTGCAAGGGGCGCCAGCGAGGAGAACCTGCGTCGCGCCGCCGGAGCTGGCGCGGGTGGAGGCGTCCACCTGGGCGGATGAGGCGCTGCGTGAGCGGCTCGAGGCGGATGCGCGGGAGGCCTTCGACCTGGAGCGGGGCCCGCTGGTGCGCGCCCGGCTCTACACCGGTGCGGCACGCGGGGACGTGTTGTTGCTCGCCATGCACCACCTGGTCACGGACTTCTGGTCATTGGAGGTCATCGCGGAGGAACTGGGCGCGCTCTACACAGCGGAAGTCCGAGGCACGCCGTCCGGCCTGTCGCCACCGCCGCCACCGGTGGTTCCCATCCTCCTGTCATTGGCGCGGCGGTCCACGGGAGCGCAGGGCGAAGCGCTCCTGGCCTGGTGGCGTGAGCGCCTGGGGGGCGAGCTGCCCGTGTTGGAGCTGCCCACGTCGTTCCCTCGACCCAGGCTCCAGTCGTTCCGAGGGGCGCAGGTGGCCTTCCGTCTGCCGCGCGAGACGTCCACGCGGCTCAAGGCCCTGGCGCGGACGCACGGCGCCACGCCGTTCATGGTGCTGCTGGCCGGCTACCTGGCGTTCCTGCGGCGCTACTCGGGGCAGGAGGACCTCATCGTGGGTACGCCGACCACGGGCCGCCCGCGAGCGGACCTGTCGCGACAGGTGGGCTACTTCGTCAACCCCGTGGCCCTGCGCGCCCGGGTGCCGCGCGCGCTGTCTTTCTCGGGTCTGGTGGCGCAGGTCCGGACCACCGTGCTGGAGGCGCTGGATCACCAGGAGCTGCCCTTCACGCGGCTCGTCGAGCAGCTCCAGCCGCGGCGAGACCCATCGCGCGCGCCCATCTTCCAGACGATGTTCGCCCTGCAGTCCCCCCGTCCCGAGAACGAGCTCCTGGGCGCGTTCGCCGTCGGGGCTTCGGGCGCGAGCGCCCGGCTGGGCGATGACCTGAACGTCGAGTCCGTCCCCCTGAGCCATCCCGGCGCCGCCTTCGATCTCGCGCTGATGATGGCGGAGCTGGAAGGGACCTTCGTGGCGAGGCTGGAGTATTGCGCCGACCTCTTCGACGCCACGACCGCCGAACGGATGGCGCGCCACCTGGGGGCGCTGCTGGATGCCGCCGTGGCGCAGCCGGAGGTGCCGCTGGGTGACCTGCCCCTGTTCGCTCCCGATGAGCGCCGCACCCTGCTGGCGCTGGGGCGGAGGACACAGGACACGCGGGGCGCGCCCGTGCCCGGCATCGTTCACCGAATCGAGGACTGGGCCGCGAAGACGCCGCAGGCGCCTGCGCTCGTCGCGGGCGCGGCGAGCTGGTCCTATCGTGCGTTGGCGGCATGGGTGGCCCGGCTCGCCGCGCGCCTGCGGCGCCATGGTGTCGGGCCGGAGGTTCGTGTCGGCACGCTGCTGGAGCGCGGCAGCCCGGAGCAGGTCGTCGCCTTCCTCGCGATCTTGAAGGCCGGGGGCACGGTGGTGCCCCAGGAGCCTTCGTATCCCCCCGCGCGCGTGGCGTGGACGCTGGCGGACTGCGGCGCGCGCGTGCTGCTGGCCCAGGAGCGCTACGCGCAGCGCCTGGCGTTGCCCGAAGGGGTGACGCTGCTGCCATGGGAGGCGCACGGCGAAGGCGACGACATGCCGGACACGTCCCTGTGGGACGCCGGCGAGCCACCTCCGGACTGCGCGGCCTACATCACCTATACGTCCGGGAGCACGGGCAAGCCCAAGGGCGTGATGGTGCCGTACCGCGGCACCGCGCACCTGTGCGAGTCGATGGTGTCGGACCTGCCTGTCGGGCCCGGCTCGCGGGTGTTGCAGTTCGCCTCGCCCGCGTTCGACATGTCGGCGTGGGACTACTTCCTGGCGCTGGCCTCGGGAGGCGCGCTGCACCTGTCGCCCGGTGGTCCCCCTGCGGGTGAGGCGTTGTACCGGATGTTGCGCGAGCAGCGCATCACCTCGGCGACGCTGCCTCCCCCTGTCGCCGCGCTCCTTCCGGAGGGGCCGCTACCGGACCTGTCGATGTTCATGGTGGCCGCGGAGGCGTGTCCGGCGAGCCTCGTGGCCCGCTTCGCCGAGGGTCGCGCCTTCTACAACGGCTATGGCCCGACCGAGGTGACGGTGGGCGCGACCTGGGGCGTCATCGCTCCGGATGAAGTGGGGCCGCCCAACATCGGGCGTTCCATGCCCCACGTGGACACCTATGTGCTCGACGAGGCGCTCCAGCCGGTGCCGGTGGGGGTCGCGGGCGAGCTGTACGTCGGCGGGCCGTCGGTGGCCCGTGGCTATCTGGACCGGCCGGACCTCACGGCCGAGCGCTTCATCCCCGACCCCCACGGCGGCGAGCCCGGGGCCCGGCTCTACCGCACGGGCGACATGGCCCGCCGCCGCGCGGATGGAAGGCTGGACTTCCAGGGGCGCGCGGACGCGCAACTGAAGATTCGCGGCTTCCGCATCGAGCCGGGCGAGGTGGAGACGGCGCTGCGCGAGCTGACCAGTATGCGCCAGGCCCACGTCACCGCGTGGCGTCCTTCCGTGGACGGTGAGCCGCGGCTGGTCGCGTACGTCGTGCCACCGCCCGGAGACATCCTTCCACCGGGAGAGCTCCGGGCGCGGCTGCGCGAGCAGCTCCCCGAGCACATGATTCCGGTCGACATCGTCCCGGTGGAGGCGCTCCCGCTGCTGGCCACGGGCAAGGTGGACGTGCGGGCGCTGCCGCGGCCGTCGCTCGTCGTGTCACCAGCGGGCAAGCCTCGCACGCCGCTGGAAGAGACCGTGGCGCGCGCCTGGGCGGAGGCCCTGGGGCTGCCCGCCGTGGACGTGCATGCCCACTTCTTCGACGACCTGGGCGGCAGCTCGCTGTCCGCGGTGCGTGCGTGCTCGCGGCTGGGCGAGGCGCTGGGCCAGGACGTCCCCATCACCCACTTCTTCGAACATCCCACCATCCACGAACTCGCCCGCAGGCTGCAGGCCGAGGCACGCCCCGAGCCCACCTCTGACGTGAAGCACCAGTCGCGCGCGGAGGCCCGCCGGCAGGCGCTCCAGCGGCGCGGAAGGAACCCCCGGGGACAGGAGTGAGCACGACACCATGAGCGAGAACAACGGCAGCGCGGGTAGCGACATCGCCATCATCGGCATCGCCAGCCGCTTCCCCGGGAGCGCGGACGCACGGGCCTTCTGGCGCAACCTCCGCGAAGGCGTGGAGTCCATTTCCCGAGTGCCCGCCGAGGCGCTGGAGCCTTCTCCGCTGATGTCCGAGGCGGTGCGCCATCATCCGGACTTCGTGCCGGTGGCGGCGGAGCTGGAAGGCGGCGACCGCTTCGACGCGGCCTTCTTCGGCATGGCCCCGCGCGAGGCGGAGTGGATGGATCCGCAGCAGCGCGTGTTCCTGGAGTGTGCCTGGACGGCGCTGGAGGATGCGGCGCTCGACCCGGAGCGCTTCGCGGGAAAAATCTCGCTCTACGCGGGCGCGAGCGCATCCCTGCACGGCCTGGCGATGTTGGGGCAGGGGAATCTGGACCCGGCCTCGTTCTACGAGCTGATGAGCACCTCCGCGGAGAACCTGGCGACGCGGGCGTCCTTCAAGCTGGGCCTGCGGGGCGAAAGCCTGTCGCTCTACACCGCCTGCTCCACGGGACTGGTGGCCGTCCACATGGCCTGCCAGAGCCTGCTGATGCGCCAGTCGGACGTGGCGTTGGCGGGCGCGGTGCGCCTGGCGATGCCGCAGCGCTCGGGCTACCTGTTCCAGGAGGGGATGATCCTGTCGCCGGACGGGCACTGCCGCGCGTTCGACGCGCGCGCGGCGGGAACAGTGCCGGGCAACGGCGTGGCGGTGGTGGTGCTCAAGCCATTGGAGGACGCGCGCAGGGACGGTGATCGCGTGTACGCGGTCATCCGCGGCTCCTCCATCAACAACGACGGCAGCCTGAAGGTCGGCTACACGGCGCCCAGCGTGGAGGGGCAGGCGGACGTCATCGGCGAGGCGCTGGCCTTCGCGGGCCTGGACGCGGGCGACATTGGCTATGTGGAGGCGCACGGCACGGGCACCTCGTTGGGAGACCCCATCGAGGTCGCGGCGCTCACGCGTGCGTACCGGCGGCACACGGACCGGAAGGGTTACTGCGCGCTGGGGTCGGTGAAGCCGAACGTAGGCCACCTGGACACGGCCGCCGGTCTGGCGGGGCTCATCAAGGCCACGCTGGCCCTGGCGCATGAGGAGCTGCCGCCCACGCTCCATTTCGAGCGGCCGAATCCCGCCATCGACTTCGCGAACAGCCCGTTCTTCGTCGTCGACCGCCTGCGGCCCTGGCCCCGGGGCCCGGTGCCTCGCCGCGCGGGCGTCAGCTCGTTCGGAATTGGAGGGACGAACGCGCACGCGGTGCTGGAGGAAGCGCCGCTTCCGGAGCCTGCCTCGCCCAGTGTCCGGCCCACCCAGGTGGTGACGCTGTCGGGCCGCTCGGCGGAGGCCCTGGACGCCGCGGTGCGGGACCTGGCCGCCTGGCTGGAGGCCGCGCCGACCGACGTGGCGCTGGAGGACGTGGCCTTCACGCGCAACATGGGCCGCCGTGCCTTCGAGCACCGGCGGGCCTTCGTGGCGAAGGACCGCGCGGAGCTGCTGGCGAAGCTGCGCGGCCCGGGGAAGCCCCAGGTCGTGGAGAACGTCGTGGCGGCGCGCGAGCAGGGCGTGGCCTTCCTGTTCCCGGGCCAGGGCGCGCAGACGGTGGGCATGGGACGCGCGCTTCACGCAGCGGAGCCCGTCTACCGTGAGGCCCTGGAGGACTGCCTGGAGGGGCTGGGGGCCCGGTTGGGGGCGGCGGTGCGTGACGTGCTGTTTCCCTCGCCTGGAGCCGAGGCCGCCGCGGAGCAGACGTTGGCCGACCCGGGCATCGCGTTGCCCGCCCTGTTCGCCGTGGAGTACGCGCTGGCGCGTCAGTGGGAAGCCTGGGGTGTGCGCCCGCGCGCGCTGCTGGGGCACAGCTTTGGCGAATACGTGGCGGCCTGTCTCGCGGAGGTGCTGTCGCTGGAGGATGCGCTGGCGCTGGTGTCGGCGCGAGGCCGCCTGATGGCGC
The DNA here is from genome assembly GCF_006547365.1 of Myxococcus sp. AB056. Classification (NCBI taxonomy): domain Bacteria; kingdom Pseudomonadati; phylum Myxococcota; class Myxococcia; order Myxococcales; family Myxococcaceae; genus Myxococcus; species Myxococcus sp. AB056. The sequence continues at coordinate 90,230 of NZ_VHLB01000021.1, forward strand.
GGATGCCGCCCGGAAGCATGACGGCGGTGGCTTGCGCGGAAGAGGAGGTGCGTCCGCTGCTGACGGGGGCGTTGTCGCTGGCCGCAGTGAATGGGCCGGACCGGTGCGTGGTGTCCGGGCCCTCGGAGGACGTGGAGGCGTTGGAGCGCGAGCTGAGCGCGCGGGGCGTGGGCGTGCTGCGGCTGCCCGCGCGGCATGCGTTCCACTCGGTGGCGGTGGAGCCGGTGATGGAGGAGCTGCGGCGAGTGGTTGCGGGCCTGCGCCTGTCCGCGCCCCAGCGTCCGTACATCTCCAGTGTCACCGGGACGTGGATTCGCCCGGAGGAGGCGACGGATCCGGATTACTGGCTGCGCCAGATGCGGGCCCCGGTGCGCTTCGGGGACGGGCTGGAGACGCTGAAGGCGGACGGGTGCGACGTCTTCATCGAAGTCGGCCCGGACCAGGCGCTGACCGCCCTGGCGAGGCTGGGGCTGCGAGGGCACCGAGGACGTGCCGTGGCCTCGCTGCCTCGGGCGGGCTCGGCCCTGGATGCACACGCTGCGTTGATGGAGGCGCTCGGAGCGGTCTGGGCGCAGGGGCTCGCCATTGACTGGCAGCGCGTCTATGCGCACGAGTCACGCCAGAAGGTGGCGCTGCCCACCTATCCCTTCCAGCGGCAGACCTTCCGGACCCCGCTGCCCACCTCGGTGGTGGCCCGGCCGGAGACGTCCACGGTGGTGGTGGAGCGTCCCGCGGAAGCCGGAAGCGCGCCCCACCTGGAGGCGCCAGCGGAGCAGGCCGGGGCCCACACGGACGTGGAGCGCAAGGTCCTGGCCATCTGGCGCGAGCGGCTGGGCCGGACCGACTTCGGCATCCACGACGACTTCCTGGAGCTGGGTGGCAACTCGCTGATGGCGGCGCAGTTGTTGACCCGCCTGCGGGAGGCATTCCCTGTCTCACTCCCCTTGAGTGATGTCTTCGATGCGCCCACGGTGGCGGGCATTTCGGCCCGCATCCAGGCGCGGCTGGGCACGCCGGGGACGGCGTCCGCGGACCCGGTCTTGCCGCGACTGGTCCGCATCCCGCGTGATGGCGCGTTGCCGCTGTCCGTGGTGCAGGAGCGCATCTGCGCGCTGGAGCAGACGCTCCCCGGTAACCCGGCGCTGAACATGTATGTGGTGCTGCGGCTGCATGGCGCGCTGGACGTGGCGCTGCTGGAGCGGGGACTGGAGGCGGTGGCACAGCGCCACGAGGCGCTGCGCACGTCCTATCCGCGCGGTGAAGGCGCTCCGAGCGTCCGCATCGCCCCGGAGCTGAAGCTGCCGCTCGCCGCCGAACCGCTGGACCCCGCTGCGTGGCAGCCGCGCGTGCACGACGAGGTGGCCCGGCCGTTCGACCTGGAGCACGGGCCGGTCGCCCGCGCTCGGCTCTGGCGGCTGGCGCCGGAGGAGCATCTGCTGGCCGTCACCGTGCACCACGTGGTGTGTGACACCTGGTCGCTGGTCGTGCTCGCGAAGGAGCTGGGGGACCACTACACCGCCTTCATGCAGGGGCGGCCGGTGGCGCTGTCCACCTTGCCCGTGCAGTACGTGGACTACGCGGCCTGGCAGCAGCAGGCGCTGAAGAGCGGCGCGTTCGCTTCCCAGGTCGCGGCCTGGCGCGGGCGTCTGGCGGCGTTCCCGCGTCCGCTCGAGCTGCCGGTGGACCGGCCGAAGGGGGATGGGCCCGCGCTCCGTGGCCAGTGCTTGCGCGTGGGCTTCTCGCGCGCGCTCTCGGCCTCGGTTCAGGCGTTCGCGCAGCGAGAGGGTGCTACGCCGTTCATGGTGCTGTTGGCATCCTGGAAGGCGCTGCTGTCGCGCTGGACGGGCCGGGATGACGTCGTGGTGGGGACGCCCATTGGCAACCGGAGCCGGCCGGAGTTGGAGCCGTTGATCGGCTACGTGGCGCACTCCGTCCCGTTGCGGACGGACCTGTCCGGGGACCCACCCTTCAAGGAGCTGGTGGCGCGCGTGCGCGAGGTGATGATGGAGGCCTACGCGCACCCTGACGTGCCATATGAGTCGCTGGTGCGGGAAATCGAGCCCGCGAAGGACACCGGCCGCGGCCGGGTCTTCGACTCGATGTTCGTGCTGCACAGCCGGTTCAATCTGAACCTGGAGCTGCCGGGGCTGCGCATGAGCCTGGCGGAGCTCGACAACGGTCCACCTGAGTTCGGCACCGTCCTGTCGGACCTGTCCGTGGGCCTGGGTGAGCACGAGCACGGCTTCTCCGGTACCGTCGACTACGCGGAGGAGCGCTTCGAGCGGGACACCGTGGAGCGGATGGTGGCGCACTGGACCGCGCTGCTCGAAGCGGCGGTGGCGGAGCCCGGCCTGGCCCTCTCCGCGCTGCCGCTGGAGCACGCACAGGCCAGTCAGGCGCTGGCCTCGGAGCCTGAGACATCCGCATCGGCGGTGACGCCGATCGCGGCGCTGCTTCGGGCTCGTGCCATGACGGACGCGTCCCAGGTGGCGATGACGGCGCCGGACGGGCGGGGCGTGACGTGGGGCGAGTTGCAAGGGGCCGTGGGGCGTCTGGCCGCTGTGCTGTCGGACCGTGGCGTAGGGCGCGAGGCGTTGGTGGCGGTGTGCCTGGAGCCGTCGCTGGAGCGCGTGGTCGCGCAGTGGGCGGTCCAGGAGACGGGCGCGGCCTATGTCCTGCTGCCCGTGCCTCGGTTGATGGAGCTGCCGGACCTCGCGCCTCCAGGCGCGCCGCCTCCGCTGCTGTTGACCCACGCGAAGGTCCGCACGGGCGTGTCCCTGGATGCCGCGCGCGTCCTCCATGTGGAGACGGTGCTCGCGCAGACAGGAGATTCCGTCCGAGGCATCCCAGGGGAGCCGCGGCGGGCTTCTGACTCGGAGCGGGTCTGCCTCGAGCCGTGGACAGGGCCGCGGGGCGAGCAGCTCCAGGCCATCCACACACACCGCACCGTGGCGGAGCTGTTCGGCCGTCTGGACGCGGAGGCCGCCACGGAGGGAGGCGTCTGGCTCGCGGCCGAGGAGCCGCAGGGCCCCGGCACCGGGCTGGAGGTCCTCTGGGCCCTGACACGCGGGCTGCGGGTGGTGTTGCCGGCGGAGCGCGCGCGCTTCACGCCGGTGGGGGCTGGCGCGGAGCCTTCTCGACGGCGCCTGGACTTCAGCCTGTCGTTCTTCGCCAACGACGAGGACTCGCTGGGCGGCCGCAAATACCGCCTGCTGCTGGACGCCGCGAAGTTCGCGGATGCGAATGGCTTCTCCGCGGTGTGGACGCCGGAGCGGCATTTCCATGCGTTCGGCGGCCTGTACCCGAGGCCGGCGGTGGTGGGCGCGGGGGTGGCCACGGTGACGCAGCGCCTGGGCATCCGCGCGGGGAGCGTGGTGCTGCCGTTGCACGACCCCATCCTCGTCGCGGAGGAGTGGGCCGTGCTGGACAACCTGTCCGATGGCCGCGTGGGCGTGTCCTTCGCTTCGGGTTGGCACGCGAATGACTTTGTGTTCGCGCCGGACCGGTACGCGCGCCGGAAGGAGGTCATGCACTGCGGCATCGAGGAGGTGCGCACCCTGTGGCGAGGCGGGACGGTGCGCCGGCGCAACGGCGCGGGCGCCGAAGTGGCGCTCTCACTGCGGCCACGCCCGGTGCAGAAGACGCTCCCCATCTGGCTCACCGCTGCCGGAAACCCGGAGACCTTCCGGCTGGCGGGTGAGCTGGGGGCCTACGTGCTCACCAACCTGATGGGCCAGCACCTGGAGGACCTGGAGGGGAAGGTGGCGCTGTACCGCGACGCCTGGCGGCAACATGGCCATGCGGGACGGGGACACGTGAGCTTGATGCTGCATGCGTATCTCGGCGACGACCCGGCCGAGGTCCGGCGGAGGGCGCGTCAGCCGCTGCTCGACTACTTCCGCAGCTCCGTGGACATCGCCACGGGCTTCATGGCCGGCATGGGGCTCGACATGGACCCACGTTCGCTGACGCCCGCGGACATGGATGTGCTGCTGGCGCACGGCGTGGAGCGGTACGTGGAGAGCGGCGGCCTCTTCGGTACGCCGGACTCCTGCGGTCCCATGGTGGAGCGTGTCCAGCAACTCGACGTGGACGAAATCGCCTGCCTGGTGGACTTCGGCGTGGAGGTGGAGGCGACCCTGGAGGGGTTGCGGCACCTCGACGCCTTGCGCGGTCGCCATTCCCCGGAGCCTGGACTCGCGGTCCCCATGCCGTCGCTGCGGGAAGGCCCGGGTGCGGCGGAGGCCCTGCTGGCGCTCGTGCGCGAGGCGGGCATCACCCACCTGCACTGCACCGCGGCGCTGGCGCGCTCGATGCTGGCGCTCCCCGACGCGGCGGAGGCGCTCCGGCCCGTCCGCCACGTCTGGCTGGAAGGCGCGTCCGAAGAAGCGGCGGCATCCCTGGCGCGCGCAATGCCCTGGCGTGTCGCGCACCGGCATCTGGGCCTGGGTGCCTGGGCGCTCGCCTCCGCGCAAGGAGATGCCTCGCGCTGGGACGTCGTGGATGGGCGCGGCCAGCCCGTGCCGGTGGGCGTCATCGGTGAGCTGGTGATGAAGGGCGCGGGCGTGCCTCGCGGGCTCTGGAACGCGCCGGACTCCACCCCCGTGCGCATCCTCGCTGGAAGCACGGATGCCGCGAGGCGGATGGCCACGGGACGGCGTGCGCGGCGCAAGCGGGATGGCTCGCTGGAGCTGTTGCCCGCCCTGCCTGTCCCGGAGGGCAGGCCGACACCCCCGAAGGTGATGGGCGCTCGGGATGGCGTGGCGAAGAAGCCCGAGGCACCCGCGCCCATCACCCGGGTCCCCCGTGGCCGTCCGCTCCCGCTGTCCTTCGCGCAGCAGCGGCTCTGGTATCTGGACCGGCTGGAGCCGGGCAACGTCGCCTACAACAACGCCGTCGCGTTCACCGTGAGCGGCGCCCTGGATGTCGCGGCCCTGGAGCGAGCGTTGAACGCGGTGGTGCGCCGGCATGAGGCCCTGCGGACCACGTTCTCCATGGAGGGCACCGAGGCGGTGCAGACCATCGCGCCGTCGCTGGAGGTCTCCATCTCCCTGGATGCGGCGGAGGGCGCCAGTGCAGCGGACGTCGCCCGCTGGACACGTGAAGAGGCGCGCCGTCCCTTCGACCTGGAGCGGGGACCGCTGCTCCGCGCGACCTTGCTGCGGTTAGGGAGTACCGAGCACGTCCTGCTCATCACGCTGCACCACATCATCTCGGATGGCTGGTCCGCGGGGGTGATGGTGCATGAGATGGCTCGGCTGTACGAGGCCGAGCTGACGGGTCGGCCTGTCTCCTTGCCCGCGCTGGCGGTGCAGTACGCGGACTACGCGCTCTGGCAGTTGGAGCAGATGCGAGGCGCCGCCCTGAAGGCCGAACAGGCGTGGTGGCGCGACGTGCTGGCGGATGTCCCCGTGCTCCAACTGCCCGTGGACCGTCCGCGTCCTCCGTTGCAGACGCACGAGGGCGAGCAACTGCCCTTCGCCGTTCCGAAGTCCCTCACCGACGCCCTGGTGGCGGTGGGGCGGAAGGAGGGCGCCACCCCCTTCATGGTGCTGATGGCCGCGTGGCAGGTCCTGCTGCATGCGTACACCGGGCAGGATGACTTCGCGGTGGGCACGCCGGTGGCGGGTCGCGACCGGCCCGAGGTCGAACCGCTGATTGGCTGCTTCATCAACTCCATGGCCCTGCGCGCCGACCTGTCCGGCGACCCCTCGTTCGCGGAGGTCCTGGGGCGGGTGCGAAGGACGGCGCTGGACGCGTTCGCGCACCAGGAGGTGCCCTTCGAGAAGCTGCTGGAGGTGCTGCACGCGCCGCGCGACCTCAGCCACACGCCCGTCTTCCAGACGATGCTGATTCTGCACAACACGCCCGCCGCGGCGTTGTCGCTCGTCGGGCTCCAGCTCCGCAGTCGTCCCGTGCATGCGGGTGCGACCAAGCTGGACCTCGCGCTGGAAGTCACCGAGACGCCCGAGGGGCTGCGAGGCAGCATCGAGTACAACACCGGCCTCTTCGACGCGGAGACCATCGCCCGGCTGTCGGGCTCGCTCCTGCGCTTGCTGGAGGCCGCCGCGGGCAGCCCGGAAGTCCGGCTGTCCCAGCTCGACCTGCTGGACCGCGCGGATCGAAACCGGTTGCTCGTGGAGTGGAATCCAGCGCCCACGGCGGGGCACCTTCTGGCGGACACGTTGCCTTCGCGGTTCCTGGCCCAGGTGTCACGGACGCCGGACCGGGTGGCGGTGGAGGATGGTGTCCGGACACTCACATATCGCGAGGTGGAGGTGCTGTCGGGGCGGCTGGCCCGGCACCTCGTGTCGCGAGGCGTGAAGCGAGGTGACATCGTCGCGCTCGCGGTGTCGCAGCCGGCGGATGTCGTCGCGGGGATGATGGGCGTGACCCGGGCGGGTGCGGCCGTGGTGGTGCTCGACGTGGACCACCCGGCGCAGCGTCTGGCCGACATCCTCGCGGACACACGGGCCCAGGCGCTGGTCGCCTCCGAGTCGTGCCGTGCCCGGGTTCCCTCGCGCGAGGGGCTGACGGTCATCCCCCTGGATTCCCTGCCCGAGGCGTCCGAAGACGTGCGCTGCCTTCTGGAGGGGACGGATGCGGCGTGTGTCGTCTACACCTCCGGCTCCACCGGCCGGCCGCGTGGCGTGGTGCTGGAGCACCGGCACCTGGTGGCCGCGACCCAGGCCCGCGCTGACGTGTACGGCGAGCCGGGGGTGGTGATGTCCCTGGCACCTTTCACCTTCGACGCCTCGCTCGCGGGACTGCTGTGGTCCTTGTTCGGAGGCGGCACGCTGCGCTACCCGGACGCCGAGGAACATGGGGACCCGCGCCGGCTCGCCGAGCGGATCGCGCGCTCTCACGTCACGCACCTCGTCTCCGTGCCCTCGCTCTATGGGCAGATATTGGCGGCGGCGCCGGTGGGAGGGCTGAGGGGCCTGCGCGCGGTGAGTGTGGGAGGTGAGCCGTGTCCCGTGGAGTTGACGCGGGCGCATCATGAGGCACTGCCCGCGGTGTCCCTGTTCAACGAGTACGGCCCCACGGAAGCCACCATCTGGAGCACGGTGCACCGGGTGCGTGTGGACGAAGAGGGGCGCGTGCCCATCGGGCGTGTGGTGCCTGGGGCCCGCGTGTACCTGCTGGACGCGCACCGCAGGCTGGTGCCGCGGGGGGCACCGGGCGAGCTGTACGTGGGCGGCGCAGGCGTGGCGCGAGGCTACCTGGGCCAGCCTGGGCTCACGTCCGAGCGCTTCGTGACAGACCCCTTCGACGGCCGCTTGGGCGCGCGCATGTACCGCACGGGCGACGTGGCACGCTGGCGGGCGGACGGGACGCTGGAGTTCATCGGCCGCGTGGACCATCAGGTGAAGGTGCGGGGCTTCCGCATCGAGCCGGGTGAGGTCGAAGCCGCGCTGCTCGCGCATCCGGCGGTGAAGGAGGCCGTCGTCGTCGCGCGTGAGGATGGGAAGGGGCCGAAGCGCCTGGTCGCCTACGGGGTGCTCGCGACGGAGGGGCCAGGTGAGAAACCAGACGCACAGGCCCTGAAGGAGTGGGTGCGTTCGCGCCTGCCGCCGTACATGGTCCCCGCGGCCTTCGTCGCGATGGACGCGCTGCCGCGCACGCGGCACGGCAAGGTGGACCGCCGGGCGTTGCCCACGCCGGACCCGGCCTCCGCGGCGGCGCCGGCCGCTCCTCATTCGGAGGTGGAAGCCACGCTGGTGTCGCTCTGGCGGGAGGTGCTGGGCGTCGAACGCGTGGGCATCCACGACGACTTCTTCGAGCTGGGGGGCGACTCCATCCTGGGACTGCAGATTGTCACCCGTGCGCGCGCGCAGGGCATCGAGCTGTCCCCGAAGCAGCTCTTCCAGAACCCGACGGTGGCGCGGCTCGCCTCGGTCGCGGGAACGCGTCTGGCGGTGCAGGCCGAGCAAGGCCCCGTCGTAGGGCCGGTGGCGCTGACGCCCATCCAGCACTGGTTCTTCGAGCTGGGACTGGAGGCGCCACACCACTGGAACATGTCCTTGCTGCTGGAGGCGAGAGCCTCCCTGGACGCCGCCTTGCTGGAGCGCGCGCTGGCGCACCTGCTGGCGCATCATGACGCGCTCCGGTCGAGCTTCGCGGGCGGGGAGGACGGCTGGCACCAGGCCATCTGCGAGCCAGGCGCGCGCGTCACGGTGGCGCGCGCGGACCTATCCGCCGTGCCGGAGGCGGAGCGCCCCTCGGCGCTGTCGCGGCACGCGGAGGCGGCGCAACGCGCGCTGCGGCTGGAAGGGCCGCTCGTCCAGGCGGTGTTACTGGAGTGGGGCGCGGGCCATCCCACGCGGCTGATGCTGGCGGTGCATCACCTCGTGGTGGACGCGGTGTCTTGGCGCATCCTCCTGGAGGACCTGGCGACGGCGTACACAAGGCTCGCGGCGGGGGACGCCGTGGTGCTGCCCCCGAAGACGACGTCGTTCCAGGCGTGGGCCCGTGGCTTGGAGGCGCTGGCGCGCTCGCCGGCGCTGACGGCGGAGCGGGACTGGTGGCTGGAGCGGCCCTGGCGCGAGGCCTCCCGGCTGCCCGTGGACTTCACGGGGGGCCTCAACACGGAGGCCACCGCGAGCACGGTACAGGTGACGCTGGAGCCAGAGCAGACGCGCGCGTTGCTGCAGGATGTCCCGAAGGCCTGGCACACGCAGCCTCAGGATCCCCTGCTGACGGCGCTGGCGCAGGCACTGACCGCGTGGGCGGGAGGGGCCGTCGTGCTGGTGGACGTGGAGGGGCACGGACGGGAAGAGGTGCTTCCGGGCGTGGACGTCTCTCGCACGGTGGGCTGGTTCACCCGGGTGTTTCCCGCGCTGCTGGACCTGAGGGGGACGACGGGGCCGGGCGAGGCACTTCGCGCCGTGAAGGAGGGGCTGCGCGCCGTACCGTCACGAGGCATGGGGTGGGGGCTGCTCCGTTACGTGTCGAGGGACGCGGCGCTGGCGGCCTTGCCGTTGGCGGAGGTGGGCTTCAACCACCTGGGGCAGCTCGATGGCGTCGTGGGCGAGGGGGCTCCCTTCGTGCTCGCCCCCGAGGCGGCGGCCCTGCGGCAGCGAGCCCCGAGCGCGCGGCGGCCATACCTGCTCGATGTGACGGGAATGGTGCGTGACGGGCGACTGGTGGTCCTCTGGACGTTCAGCGAGGCGGTGCACCGCTGTGAGACGGTGACGCGTGTCGCCGAGGACTTCCTCGCGCGCCTCCAGGCGCTGGTGCACGCATCGCGCGCGCCGGATGCGGGAGGGCACTCGCCCTCGGACTTTCCGCTCGCGAAGGTGAAACAGGCGCAGCTCGACAAGCTGTCCGCACGGTTTGGAAAGAAGACGCGATGAGCGACAACATCGAGGACCTGTACCCCCTGTCGCCGTTGCAGGGCGGCATGCTGTTCCATGCCATCGCAGAGCCCGGCCGGGGGCTGTACTTCAACCAGCTCGTCTGCGAGCTGCGCGGCCACCTGGACGTGGAGCGCTTCACCCAGGCGTGGAACACGGTCGTCGCGGCGCACCCGGTGCTGCGCACGGCGTTCGTCTGGGATGACGTGGACGAGCCGATGCAGGTCGTTTTGCGCGAGGTGGACCTGCCGGTCCGCATCGAGGACTGGCGCGACCTGTCGCCCGAAGCACGCGAGTCCCGGCTGGAAGCCTTGCTGGCACAGGACCGTCGCGAGGGCTTCGACCTGTCCTGGGCGCCGTTGGTGCGCCTGGCGCTGCTGCGCGTCGGCGAAGACGCGCATCGCTTCGTCTTCAGCCACTCCCACCTGATCCTGGACGGCTGGTCCGTGCCGCTGGTGATCCGCGACGTCCTCGCCCTGTACGAGGGCGCGTGCGCGGGGAAGCAGCCTCGCATCGCGGCGCCTCGGCCGTATCGGGACTACATCGGGTGGCTGGGCGAACAGAACCTGGCAGTGTCCGAGTCGTTCTGGCGGCAGGCGCTCGAAGGCTTCGACGCGCCCACGAATCCTCGCGTCGAACCCGGTGGGGGGGAAGGGAAGGGCAAGGCCTCGCGGGAGCTGTTCCTGTCGGAGGCGCTCACCTCGGAGCTGAGCCGCTTCGCGCGAAGGCAGGGGCTCACGTTGCACACCCTGGTGCAGGGGGCCTGGGCCTTGGTGCTCGGTCACCTGTGCGGGGCGGACGATGTCGTCTTCGGCACCACTGTCTCCGGACGTCCCCCGGGACTTGCGGGCGTGGAGGACATGGTCGGGCTGTTCATCAATACCCAGCCCGTGCGCGTGCGGTTGCCTCCCGGTGCATCGTTCGGGCCCTGGCTGCGGCAAATCCAGGAGATGCAGGTGGAGGCGCGGCAGCACGAGCACGCGCCGCTGGTGAAGGTCCAGCGCTGGAGCGGGGTGCCCGCTGGCACCTCGCTCTTCGAGACGCTGGTCGTCTTCGAGAACTATCCGCTGGATGCCGAGCTCACGTCCTCCGCCAGGGCCTTGGCGGTGCGGGATATTCGCGCGGTCGAGGCGGACCACTTCCCGCTGACGCTCATCTCGACGAACGGCTCCCAGCTTCCGCTGTGCTTGCGGTACGACCGTGCACGCTTCTCCGCGGCCTTCGCGGATGGACAGCTCGAACGAATTCGCCTCGTGCTGGAGGCGATGGCGGCAAGGCCGGACGGTGCTCTGGGGACGCTGTCTCTGCTCTCCGAAGCCGAGCGTCACCAGGTGCTCGTGGCGTGGAACGACACGAGCACCGGCTTCACACCCTGGGGCAGCGTGCAGGAGCGCTTCCTGGCGCAGGTCGCACGCAACGCGGACGCGCCAGCGGTCCGGTGCGAGGAGAAGGAGGTGACGTACGGGGCGCTGGACGCATGTGCCAATCAGCTCGCGCACCAGTTGAGAGGGCAAGGCGTGGGGGCGGACGTGCCCGTGGCGCTGTGCCTGGAGCGAGGTGTGGAGTGGGTGGTGGGGATGCTCGGCATCCTGAAGGCAGGGGGCGCCTATGTGCCGCTGGACCCCTCGCAGCCAGAGTCCCGGCTGCGGATGCTGGTGGAAGAAGTCGGCGCGCCGGTGGTGGTGACGCAGGCGCGCTACGCCGCGATCTTCGAAGGGACTCGCGCGCGCCGGGTGGTGGTGGATGGAGAGGCCGCGCTGCTGGAGCAGTGGCCTTCAGCGGCACCGCCGCTCGTGACGGTGCACCCGGAGCAGTTGGCGTACGTGCTGTTCACGTCAGGCAGTACCGGGCGGCCAAAGGGGGTGGCGGTCACACACGGGCAGTTGGCGAATTATGTGCAGGCGGCCATTGAGAGGTTGGGTTTGGCCGACTGCGCCAGCTTCGCGCTGGTGTCGACGGTGGCGGCGGACCTGGGGAACACGGTGTTGTTCCCGGCGCTGTGCACCGGAGGGCTGCTGCATGTGTTGACGCAGGAGCGAGCGAGCAGTCCGTCGGGCGTGGCGGAGTACTTCGCCCGGCATGGGGTGGACTGCGTGAAGCTGGTGCCCTCGCACCTCGCGGCGCTGATGAGCGGCGCGGAGCCGGGGCTGGTGCTGCCGAGGAAGCGGCTGGTGGTGGGCGGGGAGGCGGCGTCATGGAGCCTACTGGAGCAGGTGCATGCGCTGGCGCCCGGGTGCGAGGTGTACAACCACTACGGCCCGACGGAGGCGACGGTGGGCGTGTTGGCGGGGCGCGTGGAGCTGCCGCGTCGGCCGACGTCGCCGGTGGTGGTGCCGCTGGGGCGGCCGATGGGCAACACGCGGGTGTACGTGCTGGATGGGAGCCTGCGGCCCGTGCCGGTGGGAGTGGCGGGGGAGCTGTACGCGGGAGGCGCCCAGGTGACGCGAGGGTACCTGGGGCATCCGGAGCTGACGGCGGAGCGGTACGTGCCGGACCCGTACGGCGGGGAGCCTGGCGCCAGGATGTACCGCACGGGAGACAAGGTGCGGTGGCTGGCGGACGGGCGTTTGGAGTTCATCGGCCGAGTCGACTTCCAGGTGAAGGTGCGGGGCTTCCGCGTGGAGCCTGGGGAAGTGGCGACGGTGCTCAGAGCGCATCCCGAGGTCCGGGATGCGGTGGTGGTGGCGCGCGAAGACGTGCCCGGAAACAAGCGACTGGTGGCGTATGCCACGCCCACCTCGCAGCCAGCGCCTGACACGGCGGCGCTGCGCGCGTTCCTCCAGCAGCGGCTTCCTGGGCACATGGTGCCGTCGGCGCTGATGGTGCTGGACGCCCTGCCGCTGACACCCAATGGCAAGGTGGACTGGCGCGCGCTGCCGCCGCCAGCGCTGCCCGAAGAAGCAGCGCGAGTCTTCGAGGGGCCGCGCAACGCGAAGGAAGAGACACTCACGGCCATCTGGGCGCAGGTGCTCGACCGGCCGCGAGTGGACATCCACGAGAACTTCTTCGAGCTGGGGGGCGACTCCATCATCGCCATCCAGGTCATCTCGCGGGCTGAGCAGGCGGGGCTGCACCTCCGGATGAAGCAGCTCTTCGACCACCCGACCGTGGCGGGGCTGGCGGCGGTGGCGGGGGATGCTCCCACCGTTGAACCCGAGCTCACGGAGGAGCCTCCGTCCGGGCCCGCTTCCGGCTTTCCGTTGTCGGGTCTCTCCCCGGACGGCCTGGAGGCGTTCTCCAAGAGGCTGGCCGCGCACGGTTACCACCTGGAAGACATCGAGGACCTTTACCCGCTGTCACCGCTCCAGCATGGAATCTTGATCTCCCATCTCCAGGAGAGCGAGACCCAGCCGTATTTCAATCAGATCTCCTTCGAGCTCGAAGGCCCACTGGATGAGCGGGCCTTCGTGGAAGCGTGGCGGCAGGCCGCCGATCAGTACGCCATCCTCCGGACCGCGTTCTTCTGGGAGGGGCTGGACACGCCGCTCCAGGCGGTGATGCGCGAGGTGCTGCCTCCCGTCGACGTCGAGGACTTGCGTCACCTGTCTGAGGCCGACCAGAAGGCCCGACTGGCCGCGTTCTTCGAGGAGGACCGCCGAAGGGGGCTGGTGCTCACCCGCGCGCCCGGCTTCCGGCTGACGATGCTTCGCACGGGAGCGCGTGTGTGGCGCGTGGTGTTCAGCCTGACGCACCTGTTGCTGGACGGGTGGTCCACGCAGGTGGTGCTGCGGGAGGTCCTCACCCGGTATGAGGCGCTGCGGCGAGGCGTGACGCTGGCACGAAGCGCCGTGCGGCCGTACCGCGACTACATCGCGTGGCTGGGGCGTCAGGACCTGGGCGCCGCGCGGGACTTCTGGCGCGCCGCGCTGGCGGGCTTCACGGAGCCTACCCGCTTGGAGCTCGGAAGGGCGCCGCGTGATGTGACGCTCCTGGGGGAAGTGCTGCTCCGGATGAGCGCGGAGGAGACGGCGGCACTGGAGGCCTTCTCGCGCCAGCAGGGCGTCACGGGAGGCACGCTGTTGCAAGCGGCCTGGGCCCTGTTGCTGTGGCGCTATACCGGAGAGGACGACGTCCTGTTCGGGTTGACCGTCTCCGGCAGGCCCCCGGTGCTTGCCGGCATCGAGGCGATGGTGGGCTTGTTCATCAACGCCATCCCCGTGCGGGTACGCCTGCCCGCGTCGAGCCCCGTGGGCCCCTGGCTGAAGGGGCTGCAAGCCTGGCTCCAGGAGGCGAGGCAGTACGAGACGTCGCCTCTGGTGGAGGTGCGCCGCTGGAGTGAGGTTCCTCCTGGCCCCGCGTTGTTCGAGAGCCTGGTCGTCTTCGAGAACTACCCCCGGGACGCGGGCCTCACCACGATGTCGGACGAGCTGGTGGTTCGCGACCCGTACATCGTCGAGGTGGACTCACATCCGGTGACGATGATGGCCGTCCCCGGGCGTGAATGGCAGCTGCGCCTGACCTACGACGCCAGGCGCTTCGACGCGTCGGCGGCGAAGCGGATGGTCGCGCAGGCCCGGCAACTCCTGCGCGAGCTGTGTCGTTCGGAGCACCGGACTTTATCTGAGCTGTCGTTGATGTCGGTGGAGGAGCGACGCGTCCTGGTGGAGGAGTGGAGCGGGCGGCGAGAGGAGTACCCGAGGGAGGCGTCGCTGGCGGAGTTGTTTGAAGCACAGGTGGAGAGGACACCGGGCGCGATGGCGGTGGAGTGGGCAGGGGAGCAGGTGAGTTACGAGGCGTTGAATCGCCGAGCAAACCAGTTGGCGCACCACCTGAGGGGGATGGGAGTGGGCCCCGAGGTACGAGTGGGTTTGTGCGTGGAGCGCTCGTTGGAGTGGGTGGTGAGCGCGCTGGGGATTCTGAAGGCTGGGGGCGTGTACGTGCCGCTGGACGCGAGCTACCCGCTGGAGCGGCTGGGGTGGATGAAGCGAGAGGCGGGGGTGGCGCTGCTGGTGGGGCAGGAGCGGCTGGCGGACGAGGTGGCGTCGGGTGGCGAGTTGGTGGTGTGCGTGGACACGGAGTGGGACACGCAGATTGCGAGGCAGCCGGAGACAAACCCGGGAGTCCGAGTGGGAGGAGGCAACCTGGCGTACGTGATGTTTACGTCGGGAAGCACGGGGAAGCCGAAGGGGGTGGCGGTGCCGCAGCGTGCGGTGACGCGGCTGGTGGTGGGAAGCGGCGTGGCGGACTTCGGGCCTGAGGAGGTGTGGCTGCAAATGGCGCCAACGGGCTTCGACGCGTCGACGTTGGAGGTATGGGGCGCGCTGCTGCACGGGGGGAAGCTGGTGGTGTACCCGGAGGGGCCGCTGGAGTTGGAGGCGGTGGGGCGGAGGCTGAAGGAGGCCGGGGTGACGTCGCTGTGGCTGACGGCAGCCCTCTTCGAGCAGATGCAGACGTACCAGCCGGAAGCGCTGAGTGGAGTGAGGCAGGTGCTGGCGGGAGGAGACGTGCTGTCGGTGGGGCGGGTGAAGGAGCGGGTGAGGAGTGGAGGCGTCCTCCTCAACGGGTACGGGCCAACGGAGGGGACGACATTCACGACAGTGCACCGGGTAGCAGCAGAGGAGGACGTGGGGTTGACGGTGCCCATTGGGAAGCCGGTGGGGAATACGCGGGTGTACGTGCTGGACGAGGGAATGCGTCCGGTGCCGGTG